>JAGGSB010000001.1 GCA_021159305.1 Deltaproteobacteria bacterium
GAGTTTTTGTTTACTTTTTGCTCACTCAAAAAGTAAAAAGAATATTAGCCACAGAAAAATATGGTTGATGGTTGATAGAAAGGCCACAAACTAATTATTCTGAGGCAAAAGAAAAGAATATTTAGCCTCTGGATTAAGCGGATTTTCTCCTTCTTTGTCATTCCGTGCTTGACACGGAATCTGGAGTCTGGATTCCCGCGTGCGCGGGAATGACAGAGGAAAAGGGAATGACACAAACCGCAGGTTTGGTCGTAAAAATTCCCTTAGAATTTTGTGACACAAACCGCAGGTTTGGTCGTAAAACACGGCAAGCCGCTAAGAAATCCAGTGATATATTCTTTCAATGCTCTGGTTATTATACAGTTTTCTTATGCCTTTAGACATAGAAAATAATCTATTTTTATCTATATCGGAGATAATTTCACCAATTACATTTCCGTTAAGTTTTGAATCTTCTATTGTTATACTTCCGCCCGTTTCTTCTGCATACTTTGCGTTTATATACTGATGATGATATATCGCATAAGGAAAAGGTACAAAAATTGCAGGCAGTCCCGCACAGGCAATTTCACTTATCACGCTGGCTCCTGCTCTGCTCAAAACCATATCACTTTTCTCATACACCCTTCCCATGTCCTCTATAAAATCATAGACTTCCCAGGATAAATTCAATATTTCATAGCTCTTTTTTACCTTTTTATAATCTTCTCTACCTGTTTGATGAACTACAAAAATCTTCTTCTTTTTGGTTTTCACATACATCTTTGCAAATGTCATCATCGCTTCGTTTATGCTATGCGCACCGCGACTTCCGCCCAGGACCAGGAGATGCAGTGTACCGTTATGTAAAAAATCTCTCCTCTCGGTGCATGAAGTTAATTTTCTTACCGGATTTCCTACCACCTCAACATTACATTTAAAATAATTCTTTGTTTGTGGAAAATTAACAAATACCATATTTGAAATGTGAGAAAGCAATTTGTTTGCCTTTCCGGGGATAGAATTTTGCTCTAAAATTGCTCTTTTCTTCGCGAGCATAAAAGCGGCAAAAACAACAGGAAAAGACACAAAGCCTCCTACGCCAATCACAGCCTGCGGTTTGAATCTTAAAATAATCAAGAACACTCTTATCGTTGCATAAAGAAGAGAAAAAACACTTTTTAACTTATAAAATATTTTCTTTCCCATAAAACCATATATCGGAAGCAAAATGTATTTAAAATCATATTTCTTAAGGATTCTGTTCTCTATACCATGGGAAGAGCCAATAATTAAAACATCCATATCTTTTTCTGTGAGAAGTTCACTCAGAGCAATAGCGGTATATAGGTGTCCTCCTGTTCCTCCGCCGCCTATCAACACCTTTTTACGCATTCCTGCTCACAATACTCAACAAAATACCCATGATAACAAAGTTTGTCACCAAACTGGTCCCACCATAACTCACAAAAGGCAGAGTGATACCCTTCGACGGCAAAAGGCCCACTGCTGTTCCCATATTTATTATTGATTGATAAGCAATGCTTATCCCTATACCCAGACATACATAGCGAGCAAAATCATCTTTAACCCGCAAAGCTATATGAAAGATAGAAAAAATCAAGCAAAAAATAGCTGCAGTAACCACAAAAATACCTATAAAACCAAAATCTTCACCCATGCCGGAGAGTATAAAATCATTGTAAGCATCCGGTAAAAAGAGATTTTTATAACTCCCGCCTCCTTGCGCCCATTTGCCAAATAACCCGCCTGAACCTATAGTAATCAGCGATTGCTGCACTTGAAATATAACGGTGTGATTGAAAAATTGCATCAACCGATGAACCCTTGAGGGGTGAATCAAAATAACAAAAATAGTGCCTGTAATCATAGGGGAAATGCCCAAAATTATATGAAAAATCCTCGCTCCAGCAACATACATAACGGTAAGCACGGTTACCACAATAAGCATAGCAGAACCTATATCCGGCTCTACTATAACTAAAAGAGAAAACAAGCAAATAACAAGATATAAAGGCAAGAACCCTGTTCTGAAATTGATTATTTTATTTCCTTTCTTAGCTAAGAAATGAGCAGCATATAAAACAATAGAAAATCGAGCAAGTTCTGAAGGTTGAAACGAAAAACCGCCTATTTTTAACCATCTACATGCCCCTCTTATACTATCGCCAAACCCAAAATAAAGCAAAAGAAGAGAAAAAAAGGAAAGAAGAAGAAAAAAATAAGAACCCTTGCGCAAAATGCCATAATCCATCCTATAGAATAAATAAGCAAGGATTGCCCCCAGGACTACAAATGCAACCTGCCTCTCAATGAAAAAATAAGGGGTATGCTTATGTGAAATTGAGTAAACAAAAGATGAACTCCATACCTCCAGTATGCCTGCAAGGGTAAGTACGGTAACAGAGATAATTAATAATTGTACATCAAAAGATTTATTAAACACTCTCGTATTTCTTTTTGAATCGAGCAAATTTTCTTTTAAAATCCTCTCCTCTTTCTTCAAAATTTTCATATTGATCAAAACTTGACCCACCCGGACTAAATAGAACGACCTCTCCCTTGGCAGCAAAAGCAAAAGCACCACTAATTGCACCTGCTATATCTAATGCCGGAACAGCAAATACCCCTTTTAATTCCTCGTCTATTCTTTTTCTATCCTCGCCGAATACAATCACCATCTTCACCTTCTCTTTTAAAAGCGGTACTAATTCAGCAAAAGACACCCCTTTATGTTTACCTCCCAAAATCAAGATAATGGGCTTATCAAAAGCCATCACCGCATTTTTTACCGCATTGATATTTGTACTCTTTGAATCATTATAAAATTTCACACCGTCTATTTCGCCCACATATTCCAACCTATGAGCAAGCGTTTCTGTAGTCATCGCTACCTCCCTAATTACATTAATATTTACACCGCAAGCCAAAGATGCACATGATGCGGCGGCTATATTTTCCATGTTGTGTTCACCAAACAATTTTGTATGATCAATCACTATTCTATCACCATTTATGGACAAAAATACACTACCCCTCTTTATCTGTGCTCCACCCAGAGGCAAACATCTCTGGGAAAAAGGTGCTATGCGGGGCAAGGGGTTTATCATCTCCATATCATACAAATCACAATTGAACACAGCACAATCGTTCTTGTTTTGATTAGTAAAAATTTTCAACTTCACTCTCTCGTAATCTTGAAGATCTTCATACCTACACAAGTGATCTTCACTCACATTTAAAAGCACTGCGATATATGGTTTAAACTTATCAATAAATTCCAGCTGAAAACTACTCACCTCCACCACCAGAAAATCCCAATTGTCCTCACTTGCCGCGGTAGTAAAAGGAAAACCTATATTTCCACAAGCCTTTACCCTAAAACCTGAAGCACACAACATCTCCTCCACCAGATGAGCGCAGGTAGTCTTTCCATTTGTTCCTGTAATTGCTACTATAGGGCATTTTACAATCTCATATCCAAATTCTATCTCCCCTATCACGCGTTCTTTGTTGCGTAAAGCATATCTTATAAAAGAATGGTCACGACTAACTCCAGGGCTTACCACTACCGTATCAAATCCAAACTTATAGAAATTTTTTGCTTCATTGCCAAAAAAATAATGCACATTTTCTTTGTTTTCAGCTTCAGGATTTCCTTCATCAAAAACATAACAAGATTCTCCCTGCCTGGAAAGATATTCTACAACCGCCTTTCCACTTCTACCGTAACCGATTACAGCAAATCTCATCCTATCCTCAAAACACTTACAGAAATAACAGCCAGTATTATAGATATAATCCAAAATCTCACTACCACCATCGGTTCGGGCCACCCTTTAAGTTCATAGTGATGATGTAGAGGCGCCATCTTAAAAATCCTCTTTCCTCTTAATCTAAAACTGAAAATCTGGAGAAAAACAGATAGTGCTTCTACTATGAACAAACCCCCAGCAATAAAAAACAAAATCTCTTGCCGAATGGTTACGGCTGCCATTCCTAAAAGTGCTCCCAGAGGAAGAGATCCTGCATCTCCCATAAAAACCCGCGCCGGGTAGCAATTATACCATAAAAAAGCAATAAGTGAACCAGATGCAGCACCTAAAACAACCGTTAATTCTTTCACTTGCCCCACATGACATATATTAATATAGGTAAAAATTATTAATGCTAAAATAACGCAGAGAGAAGGAATAGTAACCATACCATCCAGACCATCGGTTAAATTCACGGCATTGGAGAAGAAAAAAATAACTGCTGCAGCAAACAAAACATAAAAGAACCCTAAATTAAGATCATAACCTACAATGGGGATATATAAATTACTTGAACCGCCCGTTGCAATATAAATCCACCCCGCAATAATTAAAGCAGCAATCCCTTGCAATAGTAATTTATTCTTTATGGAAAATCCCTTCCCCTCTCCCCTTTTTATTTTTAAAATATCATCCACAAATCCTATACAACCAAAAGAGAGAATAACCCATAATGCAATCTGCACAAAGACATTTCCCAGGTTTGCCCATAAGAGAGTGGACAATATCACACCAAACCATATAATTAGGCCTGCCGCAGTGGGTATTCCCTCTTTTGAAAGATGCCTCTTCGGCCCATCTAATCTAACACTTTGACCCAAACCTAATTTTTTAGCCCAAAGAATAAAATAATGCATGAAAATAAAGCCGAATAACAAGGCAGTCACTAAAGCAAAAAAAGCACGTAAAATTACATCAGACACAGAAGCAAAGAACATTTTACAGCTAACCCATCATTTCTACTATTTTTTCCATACGCATTACTCGTGAACCCTTCACAAAAACAGGCATCTGAGTCCTATTCCTTGTAATTAGAAATTTAGCAACCTCTTCCAGTTTGCTAAAAAACAATGCATTATCCTTGTATGTTCTAAACTTCTCTACCGTATATCTCATATTGTCACCAAACCCTATAAAGAAACGAATATTGTCTTTTTGAGCCAGATAACTACCCATTTCTTGATAGACTAAAGCTTTTTTTCTTCCCAATTCCATCATATCCCCTAAAACTACAATAAATTCTTTTTCCATATCACAGATAGAATCAATCGCAGCCTTTACCGCATCAGGGTTTGAGTTATAACAATCTAAATAAAATTTTGTATTATGCAATATCTTCTCTTCCATCCTTAGTGGTAATTTATTAAAGGAAGAAAAAGCCTTCTGCACCAAACAAGGGGACAACTGACATACACAGGATGCAGCAGCGATGGCTGCAAGTGCATTCATCGCATTAAAAGAACCTTTTAAGGGAAGAGTAAATTCCTTTATGCCCCATGCCTTATGTTTTACCAAAATAGTTGAATCTTTCACAGAGAGGAGCATAAAATCTGCATCCTTCGTGCCAAAACTTACTATATTCCCTTTAAAATTCATAGGATTATTTGCTATATACCGAGCCATATCATTATCATCAACATTCCATACAAATACATCCTCACTTCCAAGTAAGTTTAAAACAGAAAGTTTTTCTTTTGCTACACCATCTATATTGCCAAAACCTTCTAAGTGCACCCCTTTAATATTAGTGATTACTGCATGAGTGGGTCTCACAATACGAGAAAGCATCTCAATTTCGCCAGGTGCATTGCTGCCCAGCTCTATCACCAATGCTTTATGACAGTCTTTTAATCTCAACAATGTTTTACATACACCGATAATATTGTTTTCATTGAGAAAATTCCTGTGCACATTACCGAGGTGATATTTCAAGATAGAATAGATAAGTTCCTTTGTCGTGGTTTTGCCTGCACTACCGCAAACAGCTATTATGGGAATGTTGAACCGAATTCTATGAAAATTAGCCAGTTTCATTAAAGCAATCTGTGAACTTTCTACAACTATACAGGGTGTATTATCATCTATGGGCTTTTCAGAAATTACCGCTCTTACCCCTTTTTCTATGGCCTGGGGAATAAAATCGTGTCCATCTTTATATTTTCCTTTTAAAGCAATAAATAAGTCACCTGCCCCCACATTACGCGAATCAATCTTTATCTCTTTTATAAGCAAATCGTCTTCTATATTTAACATCTTGCCATTTACTATTCTGGCAATCTCAGAGACGGTCATATAAAATTTCCTTCAATTTTTCCCTATCGTCAAAGGGATTTTTCTTTTCCCCGATAATCTGATATGTTTCATGACCCTTGCCTGCAATAAGGACAATATCCCCCTCTCTTGCCGTATCTACGGCTATTTTTATTGCATTTTTTCTATCCGATTCCACTATGACCTTTTCTTTATCCTTTATCCCATACATTATATCATCAATAATCGCCTGCGGATCTTCGCTGCGCGGATTGTCAGAGGTGAGAACAATCAGATCGGAAAGATCAGATGCAGCCTTTCCCATCAAAGGTCTTTTTTTCTTGTCTCTATTTCCTCCTGCACCAAAAACAACGATCAGTCTATTTTTCTTTATTTTTTTTAATGCAGACAAGGCATTGCTTAAAGCATTCGGCGTATGAGCGTAATCAATAAAAAAATTCACACCCCTTGAAAAGAGGTGTTCCATCCTTCCTGAAACACCATTTAAATCAGAAATACCCCTAACTATTGTAGCAAAATCTATGTCCATACACAAACCCACGCCGATGCACGCCATTATATTATACAGATTATACTCTCCAATTAATGGACTGTTCACAAAGATTTTCCCATCAGGAGTAAAAATATCTGCCTTAATGCCATGAATATTAGATACAAAAGAAATAGGATGTATATCGCATAGTTTATCAAAACCATAGCTTATAATATGTGTCCTTTTTGCTATTTCTCTTCCCCATCTATCATCCGTATTTACTACTGCCTTTGTCTCTTTATCAAAAAAGGAAATTTTTGCCTTTGCATAGTTTTCCAGAGATTTATAAAAATCTAAGTGATCTTGAGAAACATTGGTAAATACCTTTACTTTAAAATCTACATCCTGCAACCTGCGAAGTGTTATCCCGTGCGCGGAGACTTCCAGGGAAACATAACTCACTCCCCTCTCACTCATGTCATAGAATAATCTCTGCAAATCTAAAGATTCCGGCGTAGTCACAAATGCTTCTTCCTTTATCCCATCATAAAAATACCCTGTTGTGCCCACGATGCCTGTTTTAGCTATTTGTTTAAACATAGAGGCTACCAAAAAACTCGTTGTCGTTTTGCCATTTGTGCCGGTAATGCCTACAATATTTAACTTCTTTGAAGGATGGGAAAAATAGTTTGCAGAAAGATGAGATAGACTTACCCGTGCATCTTCCACCTCTATACAAGGAAAATTACACCTGTAGCAGTTTTCCGTAACGATTACCTCAGCCCCATTTTTTAAAGCCTCAGGAACAAATGTATTTCCATCATTTCTAAAACCCTTTATAGCAACAAAGATATCTCCCTTTTTTACCCGTTTGGAATTGTAGCGAATATATCCTATCTGTTTCGCTCCATCGATAAAGACAGCCTTTTTATATTTAATACCCTGAAGCAGTTTCTTTAATTCCATTCTTTAGAAATTCCCTCATAGCTTATCAACATCTGAGCAATATCTCTAAATACCGGCGCAGCTATTACACCACCGTAACTGGGTCTTGCTTGAGGCTCAAAGAAAGAAACGAGAACGACAAATTGAGGATTTTCCACTGGAAAAAAAGCGGCAAATGATGAAACAGTTTCCTTTCCGTATCCTCCTTTCCCGGGTATCTGCGCCGTACCTGTTTTCCCTGCTATTCTAAGGCCGGAAATTCTTGCCCTTTTCCCTGTTCCTTTCTCTACTACCTTTTCTAATATCTCTTTTACCGCCTGTGCCGTGGTCTGTTTTAAAATTCTCTCCTTTTTCTTGTGAGCTTTATATAAAACAGCTCCTTCTGGTGAAACTATTTTTTCTACCAAATAAGGTTTTATTTTAAAACCACCATTAGCTATGGTAGAAAATGCTGAGCAGAGCTGAATCCCTGTAACAGCAATACCCTGGCCAAAAGCCATATTTGCCAGATTAATATCAGAACAGGAGGTAACATCTCTTACCAACCCTCTGGCTTCACCCGGGAAATCTACACCTGTTTTCCTGCCAAAACCAAACCTCGCAACATAATCGTAAAACCTCTCTTTACCCACATCAAACACCACCTTAACCGCTCCTACATTGCTGGATTTAACGAAAACATCGTCAAAACTCAATTCATCGTATCTATGAACATCATGTATTATATGTTTGCCCACTCTCATACTTCCACAGGTAAACATCTTGTCCCTTTTTACCTTACCTGTGCCTATAGCTGCACTTAATGTGACCAACTTGAATATAGATCCCGGCTCCCACACATCAAGAAATGCACTGTTTCTCTGCTTACTATATGGATAAGCACTACGCAAATTCAAGTTAAAATCGGGGAAGGTGCTGCAAGCTGTAATTGCACCTTCTGGCTTCATAACTATACATAGAGCCTTTTTTGCCCCGTTTTCCTCCACTGCCTTTTTTAAAGTTTGCCGGACAAAAGACTGCACATTCTCGTCTATAGTGAGAAACACATCCGCACCATTTATAGTATCATAAAAATCATCCTTCCTTGACAAAACACCATTCATTCCCATAAGTGCTTTCATATGCAAACATTTTGGACAAAGATAATCATTGTATTCCTTTTCTATTCCTTCTAATCCTTCGTTATCCACATCGCAAAATCCTATAACACGAGAAGCAATATTACCTTCCGGATAAAACCGTCTATACCCATCAATCACTCCCACTCCCCTAATATTCAAACCCTTTAGTTTTTCCAGTGTTTTATTTGTTACATTTCTCTTCAACCACACAAATCGTTTGCTTGATTCCAATTGTGAAAGAAGTTTTTTCTTGCCTATTCCAAGAGCACGAGAAAGTAAGACTAAGTTTTTCTTATCCGCACTAAAGGTGAATGGATCTGCAAACACAGAATAAGAAGGAATATTAAACGCCAACATTTGACCTTTAACATCAAGAATTTTCCCTCGTTTCCCCTTAACCTTAATAAAACGAACCAACCTCTTTTTCCATAAAAGGTTGTTTTGCCTATAATTTACAATTTGTTCATATCCCACCTTAAATAAAAAAAGCACGAAGAAGCAACCTATGCCAATGGCTAAAAATCCAAGCCGCTTTCTTTTCATTGATAGACAATCTGTACATTTCCAGGCTTCATACCCAACTTGCTCAGTTTGGAGAAAACAAGCATAGATGAGTTCTTCTTTGCATATTTAGATTTAAGAAAAGCTAAAGCGTTATCACTATCTTTAATGAGGGATGCAGTATTCGTAATCTCCCACTTTAAAGTACTTATCTTCATGTTTTGATAAAAATTTATGGACAAGACAGCAAAAATTAGAAATACAACGCATAAATAGAAAAGTGGCAAGGCGATAGGTTTTTGTTGTTCCTCATCTTCACAAACCAATTCTCTTCCTAATGACACAGCATAATCTTCAGTCATGTTATCCTCCTATGTCTTTTCCAACCATCTCAGCTTTGCGCTTCTCGCCCTTCTGTTTTTCACTATTTCTTCTTTCGTGGGTAAAATGGGTTTTTTTGATATTAGTTTTGCAACGCCTTCGCTAAGATTTTTTCTAAAGGTTTGTTTTACAATCCTGTCTTCCAGGGAGTGAAAAGAAATAACACACAATCGTCCCCCGCTTTTCAGGAGATTTATTCCTTCTTTTAATCCCTTTTCAAGATTTTTCATCTCGTCATTTACCACAATACGCAAAGCCAGAAAGGTGCGCGTCGCAGGATGTATTTTCCCCCAAAACCTATGTGGTATAGACTTTTTTACAACTTCCGCCAATTGTTTCGTAGTTGTAATCTTCTTCTTTTTTCTGCACTTCAAAATATCTCTGGCAATTCGTCTTGCAAAACGTTCTTCCCCGTATGTTCTCAAAATATCTGCTATATTTTTCTCATTCCATCTATTCACAATTTCGGCTGCGGTGAGCGATTGTCTCCTGTCCATCCGCATATCCAATGGTCCATCACTTCTAAAACTAAATCCTCTTTCTGCATCCTCTACCTGACAGGAAGACATACCCAGATCCATCAAAATTCCGTCTACTCTTTTTAGCCCTTCTTTATGAAGCACTTGACCCATCTTTGAAAAATCTCCATGCTTTACGATTAGCCTCTCTCCCCATCGCGGTTTAATCTCAGTCAAGACCCACTTTATAGCTTCCTCGTCTCTATCCATGCCAACAACCACACCATTAGGAGAAGAAAGTTCCAAAATATGCACTGCATGCCCTCCATATCCAATGGTTGCATCTACATATATATTTCCACTCTCTGGCTGGAGAATATTCATCACCTCCTCAACCATCACTGGTATGTGGTTTTTTAAAAGATTCCCAATTTGGAAAGTTCCTCCATTATCTTTTCCTCGTTTTTTCTCAGCTCTTTAATTTCCTCATACCAGCGTTCCTTTGCCCACAACTCTACATGATCCAAATTACCGATAAACACCGCTTCCTTCTCTATGCCTGCATCATTTCTCAACAAAGGTGGAATAAGGATGCGTCTGTGAGAATCAACTTGAACATCTATTGCCGCTGAAAAGAATATCCTTTTAAACCTGCGTGCCGGTTGACTGGTTATAGGGAGGTTACTTGCCTTATCTTCTATTTTCTTCCACTGCTCTAATGGGTAGCAGTAAAGACATCTATCAAAAAAAGTGAGTACAACTGTACTGCTTCTGGGTATCTCCTTCTTGAACTTGATAGGAATATTAACTCTTCCTTTCTCGTCTATCGTGTGTTCATATCTTCCGCGGAACATTTCTCCCACTTCCCCCCACTTATACCCACCATAAGGAAAAAAATAGTGTTTGTCAAGTAAAAGCAAAGCTTTTCCTTGCAACTGCCGAAGGCAGTTGTCAAGACAATCCTGTGAAGCAGGATTGCTTGCAAACAGCTTTAGCTGTTTGTCAAGCTCATTTCACAAAGTAAAATTCCTTGCAAACAGCTTTAGCTGTTTGTCAACTAAATCCGCAAAACAGGATTTCTTTTGCCTCAGAATAATTAGTTTGTGGCCTTTCTATCAACCATCAACCATGTTTTCCTGTCATTCCCGCGAAAGCGGGAATCCATACTCCAGATTCCGTGTCAAGCACGGAATGACAAGGAAAAGACCGTCATTCCCTTTTTTTTTCTGTCATTCCCGCGCACGCGGGAATCCAGACCCCAGATTCCGTGTCAAGCACGGAATGACAAAGGGGGCACAATCCAGAGGCTAAATTCTTTTTACTTTTTGAGTGAGCAAAAAGTAAACAAAAACTCACCCGCTACAAT
>JAGGSB010000002.1 GCA_021159305.1 Deltaproteobacteria bacterium
ATGACACAAATCGCAGATTTGGTCGTAAAATCCTTAAAGGAAAACTTATGGAGTTCAGAAATTTTACCTCCATTAGAATTTTATGACACAAATCGCAGATTTGGTCGTAAAAACTGGAAGTTCTTATGACACAACGCGGCAAGCCGCGGGTGGATTAATCCTACTATATGTAATAAATTTATTTTACTATCGGTGATGCATCGGGATTAAAAGGATTTATTCTTACCGCCAGAGAATAAAGATAAGGATAACGATTCTTCAAGTGTTTCATATAGCTCAGCCATTCACAGATTAACAAACTATATGCTCTTTTCATATCATCGGATATATGCCCATAATCGGTATCAGGTAACTGTTTTAAGTTCTCTCTTTTCTCCAACTCATCGGTTAGGTGAAACACTGCCCAGAGGAGATCTGTAAAAGATTCATGCTCCAGCAGGTTGGGATTTTCCAAGAGTCTTAATAAAAATCCTCTTTTTTTCACAAGAAAAGCGCGTAACGGCTCCAAATCACTTCTGCGGCTGTCAATTTTAAAATCACATTTTTTGAGCAGCTTCACGGCATCGGCAAAATCTTTATCCGACCAATCGTTGGTTACAATAAGTTTTTTTCTGATCTTATCAAAAGAGAGATCAAACCTAAAAAAATGACTTAAAAGCTCTGTGCCCACCTCATCACAAAAGGCTCCAGTGAGCATATTCAACTTTTCCAGCAGATCTTTCTTTTTAATAGTACTAAGCAGTTGATTTATAACAATTGTAATCAGCAACACAGAAATTGGAAGAAAAGCAAGCTGTGCTACTAAAAGCCTTGAAATAAAACGAGGTTCTCTAAAAATTGCATAATGAATGATATACAAAATCACCGATACTACAATTAAAAATAAGCCTAAGTAAATTCTCCATTTCCGCTTCATATTCTATTTTCACCTGTCGCAGATTTTAAATTTTTTTTCGTAGTTCCAATTATACGCCAATAACAATCCATACTCCCTCCCATAAAAATTTAAAGACTCTTATGACGATTTATTTTTTCACCCATAGCCCATGGATGTTGCACATTTCTCTTGCCAGCACTTCTCTGCCTTCCGGCACTTCAAACACAGCTTCAGGGGCATCGCCTGGACTTAGATACTTTCTGTGAACCACTCCATCCACAACAATTTCTATCCACTCAATATAATGTTTCTCCTCCATAGGGTGTAAGGCATTTTCTCCAATTCTAACTATGTATTTATCGTCCTCTCTTTTTATAAATGGAACATGTTTCTCCGTAGATGTATCTGCAGTATTTTCCTCGAGAAGTTTCATAGGCCGACCACAACAAGCAAGTTCTCCCACTCCCTCATGCAGCATCTCAACAATATTGCCGCATATTTCACATTTATATACCTGCATTCTCTCTGTCATTTTACACCTTCTTACTTTATTTTTTTGTGGCACAACCACCAGTCATAGCATTCAAATTCTCCTTTTTTCGCCCTTTCAAATCTTTCTTGTGCAGTTTTCACATCAGTGGCAGGTGGTATTATTACATGGTCTTTTAATATTTCATTATTTGGCCAGTTTGCAGGCATTGCCACACCTTCTTTGTCTGCTATCTGTAATGCTTCTACCATCCTCAGAAACTCGTCCATATTTCTCCCTAATTCCTGCGGATAGTATAGAATTGCCCTTATTGAACCTCTGGGGTCAACGATGAATACGGCTCTTACAGTATTTGTGCCCTTTTTAGGATGTATGATACCAAGAATTTCGGCAACCCTCCCTGTATCTGCAATTATTGGAAATTGGATTTCTACATTCATATTATCTTTTATCCATTCTTCCCACTTGATATGAGAAAATACCTGATCCACACTTAGTCCAATTAATTCACAATCTAACGCCTTAAATTTGTCATATCGTTGTTGAAAAGCAACAAACTCCGTAGTGCACACCGGTGTAAAATCTGCAGGATGAGAAAACAGGATAAACCATTTACCCTTAAAATCGTCCGGCAACTTAATCTTGCCATGCGTGGTTTGCACCTCTATCTCTGGAAATTTATCTCCCAGTAACGGCATTCTTTCTTCCATTTCTATATCTCCCATACTTTTACTAAATTTCTATACAGCTTCCCTACACCCATGAATGTTACAATAAGCAAGTGCACAGAAAGCCTTCGATTTCTTTACACCTATAACTCTATTCACACAATACAATATGGTGCTCTATTTTTTCTTTTCCCTTTATCTCCTCCTTTCTTCTAAATCTTCTAATATAGCCTCAAGGTCCTCCTCGTGCTCTACCTCATCCTCAAGAATCTCTTCTGCCATGCGATAGGTAACAGTATCTTTATCTTTGGTAAAAGCCAGTAGTTCATTGTATGCTTCAATTGCACACTGTTCACCCTTTATGTTTTGCTTGAGTAGATTTTCTACATGAGGATCTTCTGGTGCATCATAACCGCAATTGGTCATTTTATACCAATCCTCTGGTTTCAGAATGGGTACACCGCCAAGCTGGATTATCCTATCGGCAAGCATACCGGCATGCCTCAGCTCATCCCCTGCGTGTTCCTCAAGTTCTGCAACTACCTGTCCCCTCATATTACCTCTTGCCACTTTTGCTCCTACCCAATACTGATAATGAGCCAACCATTCATCCGCAAATGCTTTGTTGAGTAACTCTATGAGTTTATCCGCATCCAAACCCACAATTTCTCTTCCTTTTGTTCCCATTTTTTACCTCCTATATTTTAAATACTTCTCTTTCTTTAAACTCTTCCTGCTTTCCCTCATTCCACTGACTTACAGGACGCAAGTATCCTACGCTTCTGGAAAATATCTCGCACGGCGTGCCTTTCACCTCTCTTAGTTTTTCTTCCAATTTCCTAATTTTCTTCAGAATTTCCTCTTCACTCATCTTACCTCCTTCTTTTCTCCTTAACATTGCTTTGCTCTTATCCATCGCTTTAAATGATGTTGTACTCTTTATGTTTGTTTAAGATTTTATCCGCCAGTCTGTCCAATGCCTTGAAATCCTCTTCTTTCGGAATCCCCTTTACAACAACAGGATCAATCATCTCTACCTTTAAATTCGGGATCATTCCTGCAATTTGTTCTACCATTTTGCCACCCCAGCCATAGGAACCAATAACTGATGCAAATTTCAACTTGGGCCTTAGGATGTTGGCAAGATAAGCCGCATAAGCAACATTTGGATGCGGGCCAACTAAAACTGTAGGCGAGCCAAGAACAATAGTAGCGGCATCGACAAGAGCCATCGCCAATTTTCCAATATCAGACTTGATTAGATCGAACTGTTTTACCGCTATACCCCTACGAATTAATGCATTTACTAAGTAATGCACCATTTTTCTCGTGCTTCCATGCATTGATACATAAGGAATAACCACTTCATTCTTTGGCTCATCAGAAATCCAATCCTTATATGCATCCAAAATAAATTTTGGGTTGTTGTAAATTGGACCATGGCTTGGTGCGATTGTTTCTATCTCCAGATTTTTTATCTTATCCAAATTCTTCTTAATGATTGTCCTGAAGGGCATCATTATTTCTGCATAATATCTCTTGGCCGCCTCATAAACCATTGCCTCATTCATTACAAACAAGTCGCTTGTAGCAAGATGGGAACCAAGAAAATCACAGGTAAAGAGCACTTTTTCTTCCTTTAGGTATGTGAACATCGTTTCCGGCCAGTGCACCCAGGGTGCATGAACAAACTGCAGTGTCTTGTATCCCAATGATAAGGTATCACCATCCTTCACTGTTATAAACTTGTCCTCGGGTATTTGAAGCAGATCCATAAGCATAACCTTACATTTTGGCGTGCAAACAACACTGGCATTGGGATATATATCAAGTATCTGCGGCAATGATCCAGAATGGTCCTGCTCGGCGTGATTGGCAATAACATAATCTACATCTTTGACTTCAAGCTGATTGAGATTTGTCTTCAGCTCCTCCGTCATAGTTGGGTCTACCGTATCTATTAATGCTATTTTTTCACTGCCTCTTACCAAATAGGCATTATAGCTTGTTCCATCGGGAAGTGGCACAAGTTCATCAAATAATCTTCTATCCCAATCAACTGCCCCAACAGAGTAAACATTTGGTTTCAATTGCCTTGCAATACTCATTTTAGCCTCCTTTTCTAATGTATCTTAGCCTTTAATCTCAGATCCCCTGCTATCTTTTTGATTTCAGCCAGATCTTTGGTCATCATTGCCCAGCCATACCAATAGGCATAATCTGGATTTGCATGAAAAACTCCCTGATATGTCCTCATTCTGTGTTTCATATACATCTGAAAAAGTACCTGATCAATATGAGAAGCCTGCTTGAGATTGCCCCCACCTGTGCGCATGTAATACCAAAAATCTGGATAGGCAAAGGCATAATTATCAGGTTTTTTCAAGATCCCATCTTTATAAAGAGAAGCTACAACATTTATGGCTTCTGCCATTAAGTGGTCTGCTTTTTTAATCATCTGATCACCTTTTTCAAGTTCTATTCTGGCATAGTTTTCAGAATGGCATTTACTGCAGGTTTTTATCATTTTTTTTCGTTCAGCTTTCCAGTCCTCTTCAGTGATACGGGCCATATCAGCTGCTTTTAGTATTTTCAGTCTCGCAATAGGTTTTCCAGTTTTAGGATTTAAGACACCAAGGGCCTTGAGGATTGTTGTCTGGTCTTCCGCCCATTGTTTATCCTTAGGGAGGGGAAGTCTTACCCCAAAAAAACCCCATGCAGTTTTGTTGGTATGGATTCCGTTAGGTAAATGACAATCCTGGCAGGTAGGAGCAGGGGCATCTTTGGGAAGCCTCCCTGCTTCCCTTGCAAACCAACGCGCACCATGTTTGGAACTACTCCACATTTCCCACTGTGGATGGTCGTAGCCCATATGGCATGTCTGGCAGGCATGTGGGTCCTGCGCCTCTTTTTTGGAAAATGTATGCCGTGTATGACATTCATCACAAGAATTGACCCGATATGTATAGCCTTTTTCACTTAATTCCTTTTTCTGAACCTCCAACTTTACTCCCATATTGTGGCATCCACCGCATCCTTTGCCCCCTTCCATCAATTCATCAGGTTCTATAGTGGTTACAGGCAGGGCATTAAGAGCAGTCCAACCTAAATTATGCTTACCTTTTACAAACTCATTAAATTGTTTTTGGTGGCATTTAGCACAGATATACTCATCTGGTAATTGTGCTAAATTTGCATCTTTAGAACTATTGTGTTTTGTGCCATGACAGACAGAGCAAGCAATACCCATCTCGCCATGTTTACTCACCTGCCAATCTTTAACCAGCAAAGGTGTTAATGCACGGTGACACTTGATACAGGCATCTTCTGCTAAAGCAATATCTGCCACGAATAATAGCATCATAATGGAAGCGAAAAAAAGTATAAAAAATTTCTCCATGACTATTCTCTTTTCTTATCAATCCACCTTTTCAAAATCATCCTTACTAACACCGCATACAGGGCATACCCAATCCTCTGGAATATCCTCAAATGGTGTTCCTGGTTTAATTCCACCATCTATGTCTCCTTTTTCCGGGTCATAAATGTAGCCACAGACTGTGCATCTATACTTATCCATCTTTTCCTCCTTTTTATAAATTGTTCCTACTTTGGGATTTTTCTCTCCAAATTTTTCCATCAACTCCTTCATCACCTCCTCTCTGGATAAACCTTTTTCCTCCAATTTTTTAATCAACTGGTAAGCGGCAAATAATGGTGAAGGACCTATCTCTGATGCAAATGTACCTATTCCCTGATTCCATGCGAATAGAGAGAAAAGCTCATCCAGTTCCGCAACTGTCAAATCTATTGCATAAGCCTTTATCATCTCACGAACTGCCTGGCGATAACGTCCCGCGCCAACTGCATTAGCAAGAGACAGCAAATATCTGGTCTTCTGGTCTATGGCAGGATTTTCTCTTTCCCAGATGAACTTCCAGAAATTTACCACTATATTGGCAAGTTCATCATCTATATTCTTGAAATTTAGAATAGCCGTAGGCTTTAGAGGAACATCCATTCCTGCAGGAGTAGCTGACTCTTTTTTCTCTTTTCTGTAAAAATATACCCTATACTCATTATCTGTCTTTTTCTGCGTTGAGTATTCAAATCCCAAATCTGTTAGAGCAGAATACAAGGGTATAGGTTCGAAACTCTGAATTACACACATACCATCTCCAACGACCATTTTTTTTGCCTTATTGAGAATCATGGGCAAAAAATTACCCCTTAGTTTTCTCACATCTATTACTTCAAACGATTCCTTTTTGCTTTCCCATTTTTTCATTAGCTTTTTTCTCCTTCAAGCACTCAGAACAGATACCAATAATATAAGGCTTAACTTCTTCAATTCTATGCCCATCTATCATTTTCTTTCCCACAAGAGGACATCCTTCAACATCAATATCATAAATACAACCGCACCTACGACAAAGAAAATGATGATGAGGTTTGGTTTCATAGTCAAAGTGAGATTTTCCCTTTTCTATAGTTATCTCTCTGATAATATTGTGATTTTTAAAAAGTTGCAAAGTGTTGTAAACTGTAGCTTCTGAAATTGTAGAGAATCTTTTCTTCAAACCTTGATAGATTTCTTCTACTGTTGGATGAGTGGCATTTTCATAAAGATATTCTAAAACTGCATAACGCTGTATAGTCAATACAACACCTTTCTTTTTAAGCAAATCTACCTTTTCTTTCAAATTCATGAAAATAAATATAACATTAGAATTATTCTAAGTCAAGAATAAAAACAAATTTTTACTCATTCTAAATTTCAAGATTTGAAACACGCAAAATATTTTATATAATGAAAAAATGAAACGATTACTGTTTTTAGGTTTAATTGTTTTGATTCTATTTTGTGGAGTTAAAGTTATGGCTGGGGAAATTAAACTCAATAGTTCGGCTTTTAAAAAAGGGGAAATGATACCAAAGAAATATACCTGCGATGGTAAAGATATCTCTCCTCCTCTTTCCTGGGAAGATATTCCAGAAGAAGCAAATACTTTGGCTATTGTCTGCGATGACCCGGATGCCCCGATGGGTATATGGGTTCATTGGGTAATATTCAATATTCCGCCTACGGAAAGAGGACTTCCAGAGAATATTCCTCCTGAGAAGATACTCAAAAATGGTGCAATACAGGGGAAGACTGATTTTGGCAGAATTGGTTATGGGGGTCCCTGTCCTCCGGGTGGAATACACAGATACTTCTTCAAAATCTATGCATTGGATAAAAAAATTCCTCTTAAACCTGGAGCTACAAAGAAAGAATTGCTAAAGGCTATGGAAGAACACATCCTAGCAGAAGGAAAACTTATAGGAAAATATGGGAGGTAAATATACAATTTTTATTATTCTTTCTTTACAACACCTGATGAAAAACTATAATATACTATGAACTCACATACTTTCTTTTACTGAATAGTGATATAAAGAAAATGCAACCAAAGAATGGAGGTAAATATGTTATTTGAATATACCCAAAAAGCTTTGCAAAAGGCAGAATATAAAAAATTAGATGATGGAACCTGGTTTGCTGAAATTCCAGGTTTTGAAGGAGTTTGGGCTAATGGCAGCACAATAGAAAAATGCAGAAAAGAACTTCTGGAAGTTTTGGAAGAATGGTTAATTTTAAAACTAAGAGACAATGACCCAATTCCAGAGGTTGAAGGTGTAAACTTAAAGATGGAAGAAATAGCAGTTGCCTAATGCCTTATATTATTTCAAGGCGAGAATTGGTTAGAAAATTCAAATCCCTGGGATACTCTGGACCTTTTTCTGGCAGAAAACATCAATTTATGATAAAAGGAAAAAAGAAGATTCGCATCCCAAACCCTCACGGAAAAGGAGATATTCAGGTGAGCTTAGTTAAAGAAATACTCAGGCAAGCAGGCATAAGTAATGAGAAATGGGATAAAGCTTAGAAATATAAAGAAAAGTTAGTGAAATTTTTTTGAATAAGTTCAGAAACATATTAGACAAATAGAAAATGCAAACATACAGTTTTTATTACTTCTTTCCTTGTTGCCTTATGTAAATTACAACATAACATATTGCTTTTTACTATCAAGTGATATATTATACGAAGGTTCTGAAGGAAAAATGTCGGAGGAGAAATGAAGAAAGGTATACATCCAAAATATGAATTAACCACTATCAGATGCAGTTGCGGAAATGAAGTAAAGATAAAATCCACTGTGCCAAATTTGCGAGTGGAAATCTGCTCTCATTGTCATCCCTTATTCACTGGTAAGGAAAAAATTCTTGATGCCACAGGAAGAGTAGAAAAGTTTAAAAGAAAATACAAGAAGGCACTGGAAGCACAAGCTGCAAAGTAATACTATTTTTTACCTTTTTCCCATATGAAGAGAAATGTGGCTATCGTAAACAAGATGAAACCTATTATAATTATATATAGTCCAGGGTCGTAGCTAACATTGAGAACGGTTTTGTACTCAATGTAAACGCTTTTAAAGGTTATATCTCCTACGTTTTCTCCTGTTCTCATCCAACCCGATATATGTTCTCCCGTTTTTCTTATCAAATATAGATGAACAATATACTTATTTCCCATCCTTTCTATCTTGTCTATATACAGCATTAAATTCCCTGTATTTATCAGTCTATTTAAAGGTAATTTAATTTTCTCTCCACTTATCTCAAATACAGCGTAACTAAACCTTTTATCCACATCGTATGCCTCCTGATATATCCATAAACCCTTATATTTCAACGGATGATTTACCGACAGTGAGAATTTTTTTTCGTCAATTGTTCCTTCTGTAATATAGCTTTTGGGCATTCCCTGGGGATAAAACTCCACATAAAATTTATTACAATGAATACTAAAAGGGAGGTGGATAATCTTACCATTATATGAAGTAATGATGTTTGAGTTATCCCCTCTTCCCAGGATCATCATGCCCCTGAATCCCAGAAAACCGGTAATGAAAGCCCCTATGATGATTACCATTATCGATATATGAATCATATAATCCCCTGCGTTCTTCATTCGCAGTTTTTTCCATCTGGAAAGCGAGCAAGCCAAAACATTCAAAGAAAGCAATGCAAGAAGAGCAATGAAAACGGGATGATGATAGATGAATGAGAATTTTTCCCATGTTCCCAGGGCAGACAAGACAATTATAGGAGGAAGCAAAATAAAAAGGAGGGTGAAAGACTTGAAAATTTTCAAAAACCAATGCATCATCGGAGATATCTTTTATCTCTATTGATTGAGAAAAAACTTGAATTTTGAAGCATCATTTACACTGGGTATATTTTTTCTCATCTGTCTTATGTTTTTCTTGTCTATCTCCGCAAATATCATGCCTTCTTTATCATCCAATAAAGATATTACATTCCCCCAGGGATCATAGACAACACTATGCCCTGCCATATTCCACTTGCCCGTTTTTCCACAAGCATTTACGCCCATTACATACATCTCATTCTCTATTGCTCTGGCCCTGGTTAATGAAAGCCAGTGTTCTAATCTTATATCTGGCCACTCTGTGGGTATAATTCCCAACTCTGCTCCATCTAACGTTGCTTTTCTCATAATCTCAGGAAACCTCAGCTCATAGCATATAGCGGTAGCAATATTCCATCCCTTAAAAGAAAAGATGTTTTTCTGATTTTTATCTCCTCTTAAGAAATGCGTATCTTCTCCCATCGGCTGAAATAAGTACATCTTACTGTATTCACCACTTATATTACCATTTTCATCTATAAGATATAATGTATTATACACTCCATTTTTTTTGTCATCCCAGGTAAGAAAAGTAGACAAAAAAGACATACCAAATTTTTGACACCACCCTCTCACCAAATCTATGAAGTAGTCACTTCTCTTCGCATGGTTCTGTAAATTCTTATAGTCAAAACCTGTATACCACAGCTCCGGCAAAACAGCCAGATCTGCTTTATTTTCCATCCCCGTTAAAATTTTTTCCACAACCATTATGTTTTTTTCCGCATTACCCAGGGAAATATTAAACTGAACACCGCAGATCTTTAACCTACCTGTAGATAACATAGACTTTTCTCCCATTTTTTCTTTAATATATACATTAATTCTTCGCTGATAGGGTAGTTGTATTTTGTCATTATCTCTACATCCTTCTTCGCCTGTTTCAGTATTATACTATCTCTTATCAAATCCGTATGAACGAGATTGAGAATACCATGCTGCCTTACTCCCAATATATCACCCGCTCCCCTTAAATGAAAATCTATCTCCGCCAATTTAAATCCGTCATCAATCGAACACAGATAACTTATTCTTCTGCGAGCCAATAAAGATGCATTATCACCAGGAATAAAATAGCTATAAGACTGATGCTTGCTTCTTCTTACTCTACCCCTCAATTGGTGAAGCTGTGCTAATCCAAATTTCTCTGCATTTTCTACAATAATAGTAGTTGCATTCTCCACATCTACACCTACTTCAATCACCGTTGTGGAGATAAGCACATCAATTTCACCCTTTCTAAATAGACCGCTGACCTTCATCTTTTCATCACTGTTCATACTGCCGTGAAGCAATCCCAATCTTATATTTTCAAAATATGTCTCCTTTAGTTTTTTGTACATTTCCTCTGCCGCATCCACATTGGGAACATTTTCCGATTCACTAATCAAAGGATAAACCACATAGGCTTGTCTGCCTTTTTTTACCTCTTCCAGGACAAATCCGTAAGCCTCTTTTCTCCGTTTTTTGGTCAGCATATAACTTTTTACACTCTTTCTTCCCGGTGGAAGTTCATCTATGATAGAGATATCCATATCCCCATATAGAGCTAAGCACAGTGTTCGGGGTATGGGAGTGGCGGAAAGAATCAGTGTATGAGGAGCAATGCCCTTCTTCATCAATTTATTTCTCTGCTCAACGCCAAATTTATGCTGCTCGTCTATTATTGTCAGAGCCATATCTTTGAAGCTTACCCCTTCTTGAAATAAAGTATGAGTGCCGATGAGAACATTTATCTTTCCTTGAGAAAGCAGAGATGATATCTCTTCTCTCTTTCTTTTCGGCGTAGAGCCCACCAATATCTCACAATTTACATTACAGGAAGAAAAAAACGGCAAAAGTTTTTCATAATGTTGTGCGGCAAGCACCTCTGTGGGCACCATAAAAGAGACTTGATAACCCTTCTTTGCCACACAGGCCGCAGCTATAGCCACCACAGCTGTTTTTCCACTGCCTACATCGCCCTGCAAAAGTCTCATCATAGGATAATCTTTTTTTAAGTCAGAAACTATTTCTTTTAATGCTCTTTGCTGGGCATGGGTTAATCTAAAGGGAAGTTTTGATTCCAATATTTGCAGCACTTCATTATTAATATTTATTGTTATTGCCTTTTTCTCTTTATTCTCCTGCTTCATCCTCTGATAGGCTAAGTTTAATAAAAATAGCTCTTCGTACCTTAATCTTTTTTTATAACTTCCAATTTCTGGGGGTGTTTTTGGTAAATGAATATTCCTCAACATCTCACTCAAAAATGGGAATTTCCTCTTTCTTATAATAAAATAGGGCAGATAATCAAAGAATGGTGGGGCTTTAGAAAAGGTATCTTTAATAGCCTTAGATATTCTCTTTGATTCTAATCCTCCAATTACAGGATATGTAATATCTATTCTTTTTTTGAACTCTTTTGCTATCAGAGGATGATGCATTTCCCAGAATATACCAAAATGCGAAACCTTCCCAGAAACAACCACCTCATCACCTACCTTTATTGAATACAGAATTTTTCTCAAAAAAGGTGTAATGTTAAACCACTTGCAGGATAAAAGACCGGTGCCATCGTCTATTTTGAGAAAAAAATATATCCTTCTATTTTCTCTCACTAAAACCTTGCCTCTTACAGCATGAGTTCCCTCATCCAATTGTTCTATAGGGGTGAGATGGAGATAAAAATTGTATTTGGTAGGAATGACATTTAAAACATCATAGACCGTCTCTATGCGATTCTTACTCAATTTATCTAATGTTGCTTTCCTTATCCCTTCTATTTCAGTCAAAGGAGTAAATACCCATTTTACATAGTCTGAGGTATGTAAAATTTCTGTTTCCCTCTTCATCAAAGCAGATACATCTTTCCTTCTTGAGTATTTAAATATTGAACCTTCTATATATGGAAGCATATTGATATTGCTATGCGAGGAATCTCGACTTCGACCAACCAATTTCAATTTTCTCTCTTATGACTTACCGTTTGTTAAGAACTATTTTAAACCCCTTTCTATATAAGCATAGGCATTGTGGTTGTGTATACTCTCAAAGTTCTCCACTTCTACGCTATACCAGAAAATTCTGTTGTCCTTATCCAGCACTTGAGTGACATTTCTTGCAATGTCTTCTACAAAATAGGGATGATCGTAAGCATACTCTGTGACAAATTTTTCGTCCTCTCTCTTTAAAAGGGGATAAACAGGCGAGCTACCACTTTTCTCTCCTATTTCAATAAGTTCTTCCAGCCACACCAATTCATTGAATCTTACCTTAATTGTCACCATACCTCTCTGATTGTGCGCACCTCTTAAACTAATCTCTTTAGAACAAGGACACACACTGGAAATAGGTACCTGGACAAAAACAGTTATGTTATCTTTTTTTCCGCTGAATGCTTCTATGCCACATTTATAACAAGCAAGGGATTTTGCTTTCGTAACTGGCGCTTCTTTTTCTAAAAAATAAGGAAATCTTATCTCTACATACGATTCTTCAGCATCAAGCCTCTCTTTCATCTCGTGAAGAATGAATCTCACCTTTTTTATATCTACTGCGTATCTATTTTCATTCAGAATTTCCATAAACCTGCTCATGTGTGTTCCTTTGAATTGACTTGACAAAAGCACATACATATTGATGTCTGCTATAGTAGATTGAAATTTCCTTTTTCTATCCAATACAGTAATGGGATACTTTACATCCTTTACTCCCACTTTATCTATTCGTATATTCCTCTTGTCCTCTCGAGATTGAACATCCGCAAGCATTATTGTTAAAATAGCATCTTTTAGAAAATAATCAATCTAATCCATTTTCTTTCCTACAGCGTGAGCAAGAACTCTAAGTTCATCCATCAAGCCGCAAAATTCTTCAATTGGTAGCTGCTGTGCCACATCAGATAAAGCTATCTCCGGCTTATAATGAACTTCAATAATGAGTCCGTCCGCTCCTGCCGCTACAGCCGCTTTTGCTAATGCCGGCACATAGGCTTTCTTTCCTGCTGCATGTGAAGGATCTACGATCACCGGCAGATGCGTCTCCTTTTTTAAGACAGGTATTGCGCTGATGTCCAATGTGAATCTGGTAGCAGTCTCAAATGTTCTCATTCCTCTTTCACATAGAATTACCTGTGAATTCCCACCGGCAAGAATATATTCTGCACTCATGAGAAGATCTGTAATTGTGCATGCCATCCCCCGTTTAAGTAGTACAGGTTTGTCCACCTGCCCCACAAGCTTCAAAAGCACGAAATTTTGCACATTTCTCGCTCCAATTTGTAAAACATCAGCATACTCTAAAACAATATCCAGATCCTTCGGATTGAGCACCTCTGTTACTATTGGTAAGCCTGTTTCTTCTTTTGCCATCTTCAACAATTCCAATCCTTTTTTACCTAAACCTTGGAACGAATAAGGTGAAGTGCGGGGTTTAAATGCACCTCCTCTTAAAAGTTTTCCTCCACATTTCCTTACTCCCCTTGCCGTTTCTATCATTTGCTCTTCATTTTCCACTGCACAGGGACCGGCAATTACGGTAAAGCTTCCATCCCCAAATTTCGCACCATCCACTTCCACTATTGTGTTTTCTTTTCCTTCTTTACTTGCCAGCTTATACGGTTTTGATATAAGATGAACAGTTTCTACCCCTTTTTCAGAAGAAAATGCAGCCAGCAGGTCATTCTTGGCAAGTGTTTCACCTATAATACCGATAATTACCTTTTCCTTGCCTACGCTTATATGGGCTTTGAATCCCATTCGTTCGATCTTCTCCCTTATTCTGTCTACATCTTCTTGCGTTGAGTCTCTCTTCATTATTATGATCATTTTACACCTCCATAAATAAAAAAAACCGCCTGGCAAGCTCTAAAGGAGCCTACCAGGCGGCTAAAAAATGCCTACACAGGTAAACTCCCGCCCCAAAAATAAAAATAATACCAATAAGTATGAGAAAACGAACAAACAACTTTCATCTTAATTCCCCGCAACCCAAGATAACATGAGAAATATAAAAATTCAAGCAATTTTTACAAACTGTGTGTTTATTATTTAAAAATGTCACACGATCTTACTAAATAAAAAAGTGTGACACTTGATTTAGTAATGACAGCAAGTTTTACTCTCTTGCTTGCAAACATCAAATGATGACGGCTTAATTAAATACCTGCTTATTTGGCAATAAAAAATATATGAATATAGTTATGTTTACAAAAATAGGTGTAATAGCCAAACCGGAAGTAGAAGATATCAATAAATTGTTACAGAAATTAAAACAATACTTCTACAAAAAAGGGAAGACAGTATTCTTAGAAGAAAAGGTAGCGGAATTTATCGGAGAAAAAGGACTAAAAAGAGAAGAATTTATAAACTATATTGATCTGCTTATTGTCTTAGGTGGTGATGGGACAATGCTCTCTGCTGTGAGAACGATAAATGAATCCGGCAGAAATATACCCATTCTCGGTGTAAACTTAGGAAGAATAGGCTTCCTTACAGAAGTGCCCTTAAACATGCTCTTTCAAACACTGAATAACATTGAAAACAATCAATTTGGTATTGAATCACGTATGATGATCGATGCGTATATTTATCGCAGCGGAAAAGAGATAAAGAAATTTAGCGTCTTAAATGATGTTGTGATAAACAAAACCGCCCTTGCTCGACTGATTAGTGTAAGGGCTTCCGCTAAAGACAAGGATGGCTCTAAAAAATTTTTAACCACATTTCATGCTGATGGTTTAATCGTATCTACTCCCACCGGTTCCACTGCCTATTCACTCGCCGCCGGTGGACCAATTATATATCCTTTATTAGATTCATTTATCATCACACCTATTTGTCCTCATACATTATCTAATAGGTCTCTCGTTTTGCCCGATTACTTTTCTATATACCTTGAACTGAGTGAATACAATCCTGATACAATACTTACACTGGATGGACAGTTTGGATTTGACTTAGAAGAAGAAGATTATATTCTACTCAAGAAATCGGAAAAGCGAATAAGGTTCATTACCCATCCTCAAAAAAACTACTTCAATGTTTTGCGAACGAAATTAGGATGGGAAGAAAGAAAAACTCGAAAGATAATTAAATAGATTGATTGTCTTTTTTAAGGTAACCTAATTCTATCAATTTTTCATAAACTTTCTTAGTTAGCAGAGTAGCAGCCTTGCCTCCCGCTCCACCATGTTCAATCAATGTTACTACAACTACTTGCGGATTATTCATTGGTGCAAAGGAAGCAAACCATGAATGCGGCATAAATTTTTTATTCGTAAACTTATCTATTGCTACAAGTCTGGATATAACCTGAGATGTACCTGTTTTTCCGCAAATATCCCAACCATTTATCCGTGCTCTTTTACCAGTACCACTATCTCCATTCACGACCAAATACATAGCTTTTCTGACAATATCAAATACTTTCTTATTTTTTCTAATATGCCACCTTATAGTAGTGGGTATCTTTTTATTACCCATTAAAGAAACGATGTAAGGTCTATAAATTATTCCTCCATTAGCTAAGGCTGCATAAGCAACAGCCATCTGCAACGGTGTTACTAATGTGTATCCTTGCCCTATGACTGTAGAGACAGTATCTCCCAAATACCATTTTTCACCTGTTTTTCTCAACTTCCATTCTGGCGAAGGAATAATGCCCTTGTGTTCGCAGTCACATAAACCGCATTTTCTCCCAAAACCAAACTTGTACAGGTAATAATCGATGTTATTTATGCCCATCTGCAGTCCTAAGAGGTAAAAGAAAACATCAGATGACCCTTCTATCGCCTTGTATACACTTATCTCACCAAAACCACCATGCTTCCAGTCACAATATTCACGAATACCTACATTGATGGAATATGGACAATTAACCTCTTCTTTATCATTAATGATTCCTAAATCCAGAGCGGCTGCAGCAATAAACGGCTTCAACACGGAACCTGGAGGATATAATCCTCTTATAGCTTTATTTTCTAAAACTCCTCTGTTGCTTTTGAATATATCGTTCAGTTTACTTTTATTCACAGGTGAAATGAATAAATTTGGATCATATGAAGGTTTGCTAACCATTGCCAATATTTTACCATCTCTTGGGTCAAGCACTACAACCGTTCCCTTGAATTCCTGCATTGCTTGGTAAATATAGTTTTGCAGTTGCCAATTAATGGTGAGTACTATATCCTTACCGCTTATTGGCTTGTCTTCACTTAATACTTTTATTTTTTTGCCCGATGCATCAACCAGAATCTCTCTGTAACCTTTCTTCCCTCGTAGATATTTGTCATATTTCTTCTCCACGGCCATCTTCCCTACAATTTCCCCCGTAGAATAAACACGGTTTTCTTCTTTTGTATGAACTTGCGCTAAATAACCTGTTATATGTGCAAAGGAGAAAGGATAAGGATAATATCTCCGAGGCTTGATGTCAACTGAAACAGAAGACAGCTCTTTCTGATGAGTATACAATCTTAAAATTGTTTCCTGGTCTACATTTTGTGCAATGAGAATCTTAGCTCTTTTAGGTTTGATCAGTGTGAAAAGTTTCCTTGTATCTTTCCCTAAGATTGAAGATAAGAGTTCTATTTCCCTTTTATCAACTCTTTTGCTGTATCTAAAATATACATTGAAAGTAGGTTTATTCCCCGCTACAATCACTCCATCAGCAGTAATTATTTTTCCTCTTACCGGTTCCAGTTTTACAAGCCTTATTACATTTCCGCTTGCCAAACCCTTATAGTATTTGTACTTCACTACCTGGAGATAAAAAAGACGAACAACAACTAAGAAAATCGCAATTATGATTATCAATCGCAGGTAAAAGACCTGTCGAGTGGGTTCGTTGCTAAATTCATCATTCAACATATTCTTTGCCCTTTGAGAGAAGATGGTATAAATGTTCGCTTATAAAAAATAGTATAAATGAGATTAAAAGATAATAAAAAGTAAATGCCTTAAAGATAAAGAGATAAGCAGAAAAAGCTATAGAAAAGAAAACGGATCGAACAACAAAAGAAGCTATTATGTTTTTTAAGTGAAAAAATAATATACAAAACACAGGGAAAATAATAGCGTTATAGCAAAAAGCATTCTCGTTTAAAATATCAATATAAAAACCACAAACAAAAGAAAATAAAAGCGGGAAAAACTTTATGTTTTGTTTTCTCGTAAGAAAAATACTAAAAATAAATAAAAAGAGGGGTAAACTGTAAGATGCTACATTTTCCAAAATAGCTGAAAAGATAACGGCAATTAGTCCTCCTGCCAACCATAAAGCTATCATTCACCTTTAACAACCAACACCAGTCGCTCGCTCAGATTGAAATCGGGTTTTACATAAGCAATCTTATAAAATCCTTTGTTTTCTATTCTTGTTGTCTTTCCCAATACAAAACCAGCCAAGTTGGATACCTCCATCCCCTTTTTCAATGAAGCATCTTCGCTGATATATTTAACACAGCACCTCTTGCCTCCATAAAATACACCGCGGTGTTCTCCCACAAAAGCATCTGTCACGAAATCTTCGTTCCACAATGTAGAAACCAAATATACGCCCTTTTTAAATGAATGTATCCTACCGGCTAACACAAAGTTTTTGGAGACAACCAGATAGTTTTTTGTAATGTCAATATCTACATTTTCTATCGGTTTAATAAGTAAATAGCAAGGGTTCATAAGGCTCTTTCCTAACACTTTACATACAAAAACATGCAGGTCTGCCTCATTGCCCTTTGCCTTCATATGCAGCGCCTGCCTCAAGTATGAATTGGCTGTCCTATAAGCATAATTCTCTATCGTTAATCGTGCTATCTGTTTTTCCATTTGTTCTACATTATTTTCAAGTTTCACCAATAAAATGTATTTTTTAATCCAGTCATTCAAACTATTTTTCGCTCTTACAGCAACAATCTCAACGGGAAAAGTAGTAAAGATCACAGCATCTTCTATATAACTAAAGGCATTTATGTACCTTTTCATTCCCGATAAGCATGCAACGATAAATACAATAATAACTAAATTTTTAAGCCAACGCAATTTCCTTTAATAAATCCATATTCTCTAAAACTTTACCTGCCCCTTTAACCACCGCTTCCAATGGATCTTCCCCTATAACAATAGGCAATAATGTTTCTTGCTGAAACAACTTATCTATACCTTTAATGAGAGCACCTCCGCCTATTACTACAATCCCTTTATCTACAATGTCGGATGCCAACTCAGGAGGTGTTTTTTCCAAAACATCTTTTACGGCAGACACAATTTCCATAAGGCATTCATGAAGTGCTTCTCTCAATTCAGCAACAGTTATTTTCACAGATGTTGGAATACCGGAAACGAGATCTATCCCTTTTACTTCAATTTCCTCATCATCCATGTCTGTGGGATATGCCGAACCCCATTTTATTTTTACTTGTTCAGCAGCGTTTTCGCCTATAAAAATATTGTATTTCCTTTTAATATAATTTACAATCGCCGCATCCATTTTGACTCCGCCCGACCTTATGGACTGACTGCATACAATGCCACCTAGTGAGATCACAGCTACTTCTGTTGTTCCTCCGCCTATATCTATAATCATATTACCCATTGCCTCCTGTATGGGAAGACCCACACCAATGGCGGAAGCCATTGGTTCTTCTATTAGATAAACTTCCCTTGCTCCTGCACTTCTTGCTGAATCTCTTACCGCTCTTTCTTCCACTTGAGTAATGCCATGAGGAACGGCAATGACTACCCGCGGCTTTAGAAGAAAACCCTTGTTTCTCGCTTTCTTTATAAAATAGCGAAGCATTTTCTCTGTAATTTCAAAATCTGCAATTACACCATCCTTCATTGGTTTTACAGCTTCTATCATAGATGGTGTCCTGCCTACCATCTTCTTCGCTTCCTTACCCACTGCCAAAACCTTTTTTCCTCCCTTACCGTCATTTTTCACGGCGACGACGGATGGTTCATTAATAACAATTCCTTTATCCTTTACACAAACCAATGTGTTCGCTGTTCCTAAATCTACAGCAATGTCATTAGAAAACCTCATAATTTTACACTCCCTTCTGTATTTCTTGCACCTACAGGATTACCTTTAATAATCCTCTGAATAGAAATTACATCTTTCAATTTTCTTAGGTTTCCTGTAAGTTTTTCCAACTTGTCTTTACTATTTATATCTAAAATAAAGGAAACTATCGCTTTTGTTTCCGTATCCATATTTTTCATATGAACGTCTCTTATGTTTATTCCATGTGAAGAAATCATGTCAGCTACCCGTGAAAGTATACCTACCTTGTTTACTACTAACATACTGATTCTTACGGGGTAAACTTGCTTTTCTTCAGGTACCCATTCTACTTCCACCAATCTATCGTTATCATAACCTAAATTTCTTATACTATAACAATCTACTCTATGCACGGTTATTCCTCTTCCTTTGGTGATAAACCCTATAATTTCATCACCAGGGAGAGGATTACAACATTTAGCAATTCCTACCATTATCTCGTCCACACCTTTAACCCTTATAGCACAATTTTTCTTTTCTTTGACAGCTATTTTTTTTCTTTTTTTCGGAAGAGGGACAAATTTGCCCACCACAGTGAGAGGATTCAACTTACCAAAGCCTATTTTTACAAACAATTCCTCTGTCTCTTTACAGTTAAAATAAGTACATATTGTCTCTAAATCTTTGGCATGGAGAAAATTTTGCATAGAACTGCTATTTTTTCTTAATTCTTGAGAAAGGATGCCTTTGCCTATTTCCATCGCTTCTTCTTTTTCTTCTTTTCTTATCCATTGTCTTATGTGGCTTTTTGCTTTGGAACTTTGCACATAGGAAAGCCAGTCCTTACTGGGATATTTATGCGCCGATGTCATCACCTCCACAATGTCACCACTCTTAAGTTTATATTTCAAAGGTACTATCTTTCCATTTACTTTCGCCCCTATACATCTGTTGCCTATCTCTGTATGCACACTATAGGCAAAATCTATTGGCGTAGCATCTTCTGGGAGCACTTTTAAATCCCCTTTTGGAGTAAATATGTAAACTTCATTCTCAAATAAATCTATTTTTAAATTATCTAAGAAATCGCGAGAGTTTTTTAGATTTTTTTGTGATTCAAAAATATATCTCAACCAGGCAAAAGCTTTATCTCCCTCACTAAGTTTTCCTCCTTCCTTGTATCTCCAGTGAGCAGCTATGCCTTCTTCGGCAACTTTATCCATTTCGTGCGTTCTTACTTGAACTTCTATTACCCGGTTTAAAGGACCAAACACGGTCGTATGTAAAGATTGATAGAAATTAGGCTTAGGCAAAGCGATATAATCCTTAAAATGTCCGGGAATAGGTTTATAAAATTTATGTATAACACCTAAAACTGAATAACAGTCATTTTCACTTTGCGTAATAATCCTAATCGCCATCAAGTCATATATATCTTCAAAACTCAACTGCTTCTGTATTATCTTGTTATAAATACTATATACATTTTTTGCTCTGCCTTTTACTTCACAATTTATTCCAGTTTTAGATAGTTTTTCTTTTATTTCTTGCTCTACATATCTTATATATTTTACTCTTTTGTCCTTTGTCTCTTTAAGTTGATATGCAACATCCCTATAACCTCTGGGATCTATATATTGCAGACTCAGATCTTCCAATTCTGATCTCATCCATCCTATACCTAAACGATGAGCAATGGGTGCATATATCTCCAATGTTTCTTTGGATATTCTGTTTCTTTTTGCCTCCGGTAAATATGATAATGTTCTCATGTTATGCAGGCGGTCGGCAAGCTTTATTAAAATAACTCTTATATCCTTAGCCATAGCAACAATCATCTTGCGGAAATTCTTCGCTTGCTTCTCCTCGCTGCTTTTATAGGAAAGTTTTCCAATCTTCGTTATGCCATCAACCAGAAAAGCAATCTCTTTTCCAAATCTCTTTTCCAAATCAGAAATGGTAGCGGATGTATCCTCTACAACATCGTGAAGAAAAGCGGCGGCAATTGTTGCTTTATCCAGGTGCATTTGAGAAGTAATTCTTGCCACCTCTATCGGATGAAAAATATAATCTTCTCCTGATTCCCTTAACTGTCCTTGATGCCGCTCTTTTGCCCAGTTAAATGCATCATCTAATAATTTGCCTGCTTCGCTGTCATAACTTATTACAGTTTCTTTTAATTCATTATATAACTTAATTGCATTTTTATTCTCTGTATCTAACATCCCATAAACCCTCAGCGCACTCCTTTAGGGCAACAATAGAATTTTTATGTGTATTACTGTCCTTAAGAACCAAAGGCCTGTCCCCTCGTGCAAGACATCTTTCCCTTAAGGAAGCAACCTTCACCAATAAGTATCTACTCTTTATATGTTTCAGGGCTTGATGAACAATTTCCTCAATTTTCTCAGCCATTTCCCACCTCTCCTTTTAATTGTATTATTAATTTATTTACCTTTTCTCGTAAATCAACAGCTGAAACAGTTATTTTTTGTCTCTCTGCAATCACAATACATTTGAAATCATTGGTTGCCTGCTCTATAGAGTCATTAATTATGAAATAATCAAAAAAAAATAGTTTCTCTAACTCATTTAGGGCATTTTTTAATCGTAACATCTTATCCTTTTTATATGTTTCGTTTAATCGTCTCATCCACTCTTTAAAGGACGGAGGAAAAAGAAAGATTAAAATTGCATGAGGAAACTCTTTTTTAATACTTCTCGCACCTTGCACATCTATAGGAAGCACTACATCATATCCATCTTTTAAAACCCCCTGAAGCGCTTTTTTACTCGTTCCGTATAGATTTCCATGAACTTCCGCCCATTCCACAAACATCTTTTTTCCTATTCCCTCACGGAATTTTTCTGGCGAGGTGAAATAATAATCCACACCTTCTACCTCCTCTTTCCTTTTTTCCCTCGTGGTATGAGTAATTACTCGTCTTACTGTATCTATTTTTCCTTCCATTGCTTTACACAATGTAGTTTTTCCTACACCCGTAGGTGCAGAAATGATAAAAATCAATCTTTCACGCATTTTTTTCCAATCTTTCTCTAATGGTATTTATGGTGATGGCAGAAAGAATAACATGACCTGAATCCATAATAATTACAGAACGTGTCTTTCTCCCCTGCGTAATGTCAATAAGCATACCCTTGTTCCTTGATTCTTCTTTCATTCGTCTTATTGGTACGGAATTAGGACTAATAACAGCAATAATCCGCTCTGTAAAAACTATATTCCCAAAACCTACACTTATCACCATGTCTATATACCTAAATATATTTCATACAGCTATTCTAATTTAAAACGCTTGCCCAGATACAGCTCTTGTACCTCTTGATCGCCTGCTAATTCGTGGGCAGTTCCCTCTCGAATTATACTGCCCTCATAAAGTATATATGACATATCGGTAATGTCCAGCGTTTCTCTTACATTATGGTCTGTAATCACAACCCCAATATTTTTTTCCTTTAACTTCAGAATCATACCTCTCAATTCCTCTATCACGATGGGGTCTATGCCTGTAAATGGCTCATCCAAAAGAATAATTTTCGGATTTAAGGCTAAGGCTCTAGCTACTTCTATCCTTCTTCTTTCTCCTCCTGAAACAACATATGCTTTATTTTTTCTGATGTGCTTAATCCTGAATTCCTCCAAGAGTTTTTCTAACATAATACTTCTCGCTTTTTTATCTTTATACACGAGTTCTAATATTGCATAAATATTCTCTTCCACTGTAAGGCCACGAAAAACAGAACTCTCTTGCGGCAAATAGACAATGCCCAGATGTGCTCTCTTATGTACGGGGAAATGGGTAACATCTTTCCCGTTAAAGCTTATCTTTCCATCATCGGGAGGGATTAAGCCAGCAATCATATAAAAAGTGGTCGTTTTGCCTGCTCCGTTTGGCCCCAAAAGTCCTACAATTTCACCCATTTTTACCTTCAAATTCACTCTTTTAACGACAGTTCTGGAACCATATCTCTTCGTTAAACCTTCCACCTCAAGCATGGATTAACAATATATCAACACCTTTTATTTTTCAATCAAAACATTCAACTTGCTATAAGCACAAATTTGCATTAGATTTAAATTAATAAGAAGTAAAGGAGGAATAATATGGAAAGAAAAGAAATTAAAGCGGTAGAGTTATGGAGACAACTGGCCACAATGTTAAGTGAAATTAGTAGAGGAAACTATGAACAAGCAATAAGTAATGGAAAGGAACTGATGAAGCTTTCCTTAGGTTCACCTGCCTTTAAATTAGGAAAAGCTGAGACACTACGCTGTATAGGAAAGGCATATTTTATGTTAGATAAACATGATGAAGCCGTTGATTATCTCACCCGGTCATTAGAAATATCTGAAGCGGCAGGCTTAGAAGAAGAAACATTGTATGTCCTTATTATGCTGGGAAATGTTTATATTAAAAAGGGAGACAATAGCAAAGCGTTGGATTATTTTAATGAATCAGTGAAATTAGCCAAAAAGATAGAAAACAATGGAATGGAAGCAATTGCCTTAAACAATATTGCTAACATTTATTGCCGCATAGATAAATGCAGAGAAGCATTAGAGTATTCTAAGGATGCATTGTCTTTATTCTTAAAGAGTAGAACATCTAGCCCTATGGATAAAGCGGAAGCTTACTTTACCAATGCTCTTATCTTAGAGAAGTTGAAAAACATGAATCCCGCAATAAGCAGCTGTAGGTTATCATTTGAACTATACAAAGAAGCTGGAAATGAAGAAAAAGCCGTTGAAGTTTTGATAAAATTAGGAGATATGTATTATTCATTAGGTGATAATAAAAATGCAATGGAATGCTGGGAACAAAGTGTGGATATGTGTGAGAGAAGCGGATTGACAAACGAAGCGGTAAACATCTTAGGCAAAATACACGAGAAAAAGAAAGAGACCTCTTTATAGCGTGTAATTTTTATTATATTAATAGATTATATCTTGCAACTGCCTGGGGTAGTTGCAAATAAATTATAGATTTGTCGCTTTTTGTATTTTTCCTGTCATAGGAACAAAGAAGCAGCCTCTTATCTCTTCTTCGGTAATTTCCCCTTTTATTTTCTTAAAAACAGTGAGAACTTGCATCTGATCTGTCTCTCCCATGGGTGCTACTATTCTTCCCCCATCTTTCAATTGTTCTTTTAGAAAATTAGAGAGATATGGAATTGCACAGGTTATTATAATTCCATTAAATGGGGCTTTTTCTGCCCAACCAAAATATCCATCTCCGCATTTTACACTGACATTTTCATATCCTAATCTACTCAACCTTTCTGCTACTATTTTTGCCAGAGATGGAATTATCTCTATGGCATAAACTTCTTTTGCCAAAAGAGATAAAATGGCTGCTTGATAACCAGAGCCTGTCCCTATTTCCAAAACTTTTTCATCACCTTTCAGTCTCAATAATTCTGTCATTACAGCTACCATGTAGGGTTGAGATATGGTTTGACCATCTCCTATAGGTAAAGGATAATCACCATAAGCATCTATTTTATACCGATGAGGAACAAATAAATGTCGTTCCACTTTCTTGAAAGCATCTA
>JAGGSB010000003.1 GCA_021159305.1 Deltaproteobacteria bacterium
TCCTTAATCTATATCAAAGTCAACCATTACTCCATTAGAGAAAATAAGGATAGTCGGCAAGCTGTACAGGATGTATGGGGCAAAATGGATTCGCCCAAGAAAAGAAGAAAATAGCGAGAAAACTTGTAATGATGAGGAAAATCAAGAAAAGCTTGCTAATATAGCAAAAACTGTGAATCTAACAGAGGAACAAGCGCAAAAATATAAACCTGTAGCTGAAAAACTTATTCCAGAGTTTGCAGATAGGGATTTAAGGTTGTTCGCATGACATACTTGGCCATTCTACTCTTGTTGCCTCATTTAAATTATGTACAAAATGCTTAAAGTTTCCATAAAAAAACGGAGTTTTTTACGGCAATTTGTAGAATTGTCATATTTTCTTTCCATTAACTTCCCATTCACTTATATTAAGAAGTCTGCCTGAAAATTGCAAACTTCAGTATGCACTATTACCTGCAAGAAATAATATATTATGAGCTACAAGATAGAAAAAATAAATTATGGTAACAGAATACAAAGGAATGGATATGTATTTCAAGACTCCTCTTTTTACGCCGCTCTTTCCTATCTTTCTTACAAATAATATTGAAATATATTGACACATCAAAGACCCCAGAGAAAATATAACACTGAAAAGGGTATAGTTAAACAAATTGTGGTGGGAGATAAATTTCTGGTTTATTAGAGCGGAAAAGGTAATCCAGAAAGCTATGTATGTCGGATTAGAAAGATAGTAAATTCCTACCAAAAATAAATTTTCCAACATTGTTTTTCCATTCAACTTAAGCTTTCTTGTCAATCTATCTTTATGAGATGTGGTGGTTTTACCTTTTCTGTCTATAAAAAGGGGCAGGATAAGTTCCTTTATCCCGATATAGAAAAGAAAGATTAGACCTGTTAGCTGAAGAATTATTTTCAGCCATGGGTTTAAAGCTCCAATAGAAACCGTTCCTATTAAAAAGGTTTCGCATAGGAAAAAGTCAGCCATTGCCCCTATGATAGCAATGGAAAATCCGTGCCAGAATCCCTTATCTACAGCTC
>JAGGSB010000004.1 GCA_021159305.1 Deltaproteobacteria bacterium
ATTCTTTCCAGATTCCGCATCAGGTGCGGAATGACAGGGGGAATGTAGCTCCGTATTTCTGACCGATTTCTAAGTCAGAAGTTCCATTAGCTTTCTTCGCCAAAATAACTTTTCGAAGTTTTTCTTCAGTTTTGAAGCTTACTTTCGGATTACTCATTCTATCCCCTTTCTATTACAATTAGCATAATCATCAATATTTGTAAACAATTCATCTTTAACTGTGCCCACGACGAGAAGCGAATATGAAAGCCAAAATTATGGTGAGAATCAACCAGTCCCTGCCAATGACAATCACTGCCAGAGGTGAATAATTTCCGTAGGGAGCAGCAAATTCTTTCAACAATGTGCTTAAAAGTATTATAAGCAAAACAAAAGGTGTAATAAATTTTATAGAATAATCCCAGATTGAAGGAAGCCTCCAGATGCCAACAGTATTAATATGTTCACGCAGCAAAGATGCCTTATAAAACCAGCCTATCAAAAGGCATTCCAGAATACCAGCCAAAACAAGTCCATAGCTGGTAATAAAATGATCAACAATATCCAACCAGAATAATCCACCCTGGGTAGCAAAGGTAAGACTTCCAAAAAAACACACAATACAAACCACAGATACAACAACCTTTCTTGGATAATGAAATTTATCAATAATACTTGATGTAAAAGCCTCCAGGATAGATATAGAAGAAGAAAGTCCGGCTATCACCAGAGAAGCAAAGAAAAGAATACCAAAGACTTTTGAAAAAACAGGAAGAAGACTTATCGCTTTAGGATAAGCCACAAAGGCAAGACCTATAGATTGAGTAACAACTTCATTAAACGGTTTTCCAGTAGACTGAGCCATATATCCTAAAACAGAAAACACACCTAAGCCTGCAAATATAGAAAAAAAGCAATTTGCAAAACCAATAGTCACAGAATCCCTCACTATTTTAGCCTTTCTTGGTAAATAAGAGGCATAGGCTATCATTATCCCAAAACATAGACTTAAGGTGAAGAAAATTTGAGAGAAAGCATCCATCCACACCTTAATATCCTTTAACCTGTTGAAGTCTGGTTTTAGATAAACACTCAATCCTTCTTTTGCTCCTGGAAGCCTGATACTCCACAAAACGAGCACAAAGGTAATAAAAAACAAAACGGGTATGAATATTTTATTGGCTCTTTCCAATCCCTTTTCCACGCCTAAGGTTACAATCAACCAATTCAAAAACCATATCAAAGCCAGCGAAACTAAAATGGGACTTCTTACATTTCCAATCTCAAAAGGACTTTTGCTCATTGAAAGAAATTGTTTAAAAAAGAAGGTATTGGGGTCAGAACCCCAGGATAGATTAAAGGAAAAAAAGAAAAAATCAAGACACCAGGCAATAATTACTGAATAATATAAAACAATACCAAAATTAACAAATATCACCTGCCACCAACCCAACCATTCCCAATTCTTGCTCACAGAAGCAAAACTTATAGGAGCAGAACTTTTTAATTTATGACCTAACCCCAACTCCAAAATCATAAGGGGCACACCTACAAGCAAAAGGGCTACGAAATAAGGTATAAGAAACGCACCTCCTCCATCTTTATAACAGAGATATGGAAATCTCCAGATATTACCCAATCCGATAGCCGAACCAACAGCCGCAGAAATAAAACCAATATGTGTCTGCCATTGAGGACGAGGCGGAGTATCTTTCATAAAACGTATTATAATGAAGTTAGTCTATTTGTAAATTTACAAATCAGACAAAAATCATACTTTGTTTAACCAAACTCACAGCAAAAGTGAAGATATAAACAATAAAGCAAGAAGAGTAACAAGGAATAAAGATATCCTGATTATAAACCTTTTTGCAACAACTTTCTCATAATATCTTCTAGGCCCGATATCCAAAACAAGTGTGGCAAATAGGCTTCCTGCCATCAAACCCAAAACATTTTCAAAAGTTAAAATCATAGAGCTTACAGCGTTTGATGGATAAAGGACAAATGAAATGCCCGTTGCCACTGCCGGTGGAAGGAGGGCAGAAGCGATTGCCACTCCAGCAACAACCTCAGGAATTCCTTTGCATAAAGCCAAAATTGAAGCAAAACCAAGCAATAAAGCCATGAAAATATAAACGGTACTTGAACTCATTCTTGCAAGTATTTCCGGTGTTAGTGAAAGTTCTGTAAAAAAAGAAGCAAACAATGTAATAATATATGACAATGCCATTACTGCTAAAAGCAAAACGATAAGATTTCTAATGCCTCTAAAAGCATTTTCTTCTATTCCTACCGCAGTATTTATTGCAAATGCATAGATTGGACCTATAAGCGGAGAAAGCAACATAGCTCCAATTACCACTGCCATGTTATTCATAAACAGACCAATAAGAGCAATTATACCGGCAATAGAGGTCAGAGCAATTTTGCTAATATCTAATCTAAGATGAGGTTTGGTAGAGTCTAAAAGTTTTTCAACAGGAGTCTTTTCTTTAATCTTCTCTCTTGAAATACTAACCTTTTTTTCGGCACGCTTTAAAACAGATGAAACTATAAAATCTGGAGTGTAAACCTCAACCATGCTTTCTTTATATCTAAAGTCAATTATCTTCTCTATTTTAGTTATTAAACCATCAAGTTCTTTATCTAATGGGAAAACAGTAATTTTAACTAAATCATCTTTTTTATCTAATGAAAAAAACATATCTGTTATCATCGGTTTTATCTTTTCAAAATCTTCTTCTCTCGCTGTTATAATAACTTTTTTCATTGAATTTTCTGTCCCAATTTGTTAATTTTTAACCATATAAAATATCTCCGCTAAATTCAATCTTACAGTATATAGAAACAAAGGTAAAATATAAAAACTTAATATCAAGACACAAATCTCAAAGGGATTTGAGATTGCAACTGCCAAAGGCAGTTGTCAAGAACAAAGGAGGAAAAATGAGAAATTTTTTGATTATTTTTATACTTTTGGTAATGTGCAGTTCTATTGCCGAAGCGCGAGTCAAGTTGGTTGCTCTGCCAGAAAGAGAAAATGTAATTATCCGTTTAGACAATCCATCTTTTACTTTAGTAGAAGAAGAAAGAATTCTGACCCTTCAAAAAGGTTTAAATCAAGTTGACTTTTCATGGAAAGGAGTAAGGATCGACCCTGATTCTATCCGAATTAAAATGCTTTCTCATCCAGAAAAGGTCAAATTACTCAATGTTAGTTATCCTCCAAATGAAAATGCCCTTGTCTGGCAAATCAGCAGTCCAGAAGTATTAGAAGAAAAGATTAGAATCAGTTATCTGCTCTCAGGAATTGATTGTCTATTTTCTTATAAAGCCATAGCAAACAAGGGAGAAAACTTGATTGATATAAAATCATTCTTAATTCTGCGAAATTTTTCTGGAGAAAACTTTCATCTCGCCAATATAGCACCAGATGATAGTAAAATTTTCCAAAAATCAATTCAGTACGAAGAAACTATGCAACTGCTCTTTTTTGAAAAGAAAAAAGCACCTATTAAAAAAACTCTCACCTTTGATGCAGGCAAACTTCCATGGGAACCTCAGCAAATGAGAAAAAATGTAGGTATTCCTGTTCATTATGTAATAAAAAATAATAAGGTATCAAATTTAGGAAACTTTGCTTTACAGAATGGAAAGGTTCGTGTTTTTCAAGGAAGTATCTTTTTAGGGGAAGATAAAATAAAATTCACTCCTGTAGATGAAAAAGCAGAATTATATATCGGAGATAGCAGAGATATTGTAGTCACCCAGCATAAAATGAAGGAAAAAATGATAAATATCAGGCGTAATTCTCATAATCAAATCATTCTTTATGATACAGACGAGACTATCCGGGCAGAAATAGAAAATTTTAAGGATAAAGACGCTGCCCTTATTTTAATTGGGCATACTCCGGGTCAATGGGATATGAAAAAGAGCAGTCATAAATTTGAGAAAGAAGATGCCCATACCATAAAGTTCTATATCTCTATTCCTGCTCATGAAAAAGAGATTGTCACATTCAATTACCATAGGAGGAATATCCGATGAAGAAATTATATAAAAAAGGAAGGATTATCTGAATATTTCTTATATACAATAGAAGAAACAGAAAACATTCCTGATGGATGGTCAAAGAGACTTCCCTTATTCTCTCAAAACAATATTCCCGTAGTTAATCTCTACAAGTATGAAGTTAAATGCCATTTATTCTTTTCTTTATTAAACTGTTAGCTAAATTTTAAAAGTGAACTGTTTAAAGATTAAAAGTGAACACCCT
>JAGGSB010000005.1 GCA_021159305.1 Deltaproteobacteria bacterium
GAATAATCTGACCGTATTTGTCTTGAAGAATATATGTCTTTGCTCCGTGCAATATACCTGCTTGACCCAACAAGATGGTAGCGGCATTTTCACCCAATTTTTCTCCCTTTCCTCCTGCCTCTACTCCAACCAGTTTTACTTTATCCTCTAAAAATGGGTAGAACAATCCAATGGCGTTACTGCCTCCTCCTACACACGCTACGCACACATCGGGTAATCTACCTTCTACTTTTAACATTTCCTCTTTTGTTTCCTTGCCGATTATAACTTGAAAATTTCTCACCATTGTAGGATAAGGATCTGGTCCTACACACGAACCCAAGCAATAGTATGTATCATTGGCATTTGTTACCCAATCCCTTATCGTTTCATTTATTGCATCTTTTAAGGTTTGCGAACCACTTTCTACAATTTCCAACTCTGCTCCCAACAGTCTCATCCTGAACACATTTAACTCTTGTCTAACACAATCTATCTTTCCCATGTATACCTTGCAGGGAATATTGAGTAGTGCACAGGCTGTTGCCGTAGCCACTCCATGCTGCCCTGCACCTGTTTCTGCAATAACCCTCTTCTTGCCCATGAATTTTGCCAGAAGTACCTGCCCCAATGTGTTATTCATCTTATGAGCACCGGTATGATTTAGGTCTTCTCTCTTCAAATAGACCTTAAACCCCAAATCTCTACTCATGTTCTCCGCTAAATATAGAGGTGTAGGTCTTCCACAATATGTTTTTAAATAGTGATTGAGTTTTTTTTGAAAATCATCTCTCTTAACGATGTTAAAATACTTCTGTTTTAACTCATCCAATACGGAAACAAGCGTTTCTGGTATAAACCTCCCTCCATATGGACCAAAATATCCTTGCTCATCAGGCAGTTTCACTATTTCTTACCTCCTTAATAAACTCTTCCAATTTTCCATTGTCTTTCTTGCCCTTTTCCTTCTCCAATTTGCTGCATGCATCCACCGCATAAGGATGGACTGTTTTTATGGCTTCCCTTACATTCCTTCCATCCAATCCGCCGGCTAATATAAGAGGAAGAGAAATTGTTTCTCTCAAGTTTTTGGCAAATTCCCAATCACAAACCTTCCCCGTGCCCCCACCGCTGTCTACAATAAACGAATCTACAACAGGAGCAAATATTTCTGCTTCATTCATATTTCTTACAAATTTTATTATATGCACACCTGGCAACAATGCTTTTAAATTATACACATAATTCACAAATTCTCCACCATGCAGCTGAACGACATTTAATCCTGAAAAATAGAAAATATCTCTTAATCTTTTCTCATCTTCATTTACAAATACCCCTACTTTGATAATAAAGGGAGGCAACCTGGAGCAGATTTCCTTAGCCCTATAAATATCTACACAACGCGGGCTCTTTTCATAAAAGACAAAACCCAATGCATCCGCTCCCAAGGAGATGCACAGCATTGCATCTTCTATATTTGTAATACCGCATACTTTTACTTTAATCATTGCTCAATTTCCTCAATAATTCAAACTTTTGCTTTGCTTTACCGCTTGCAAGGGATAACTCTGCCATTTTGTATCCTTCCTTTAGATCTTTTACTCTGTCCGCTGTTAGGAGAGCAACACTTGCATTCACTAAAGCTGCATCTCTATATGCACTGTCTTTGTTGTTCAAAACATCCATCATAATACAAGTATTTTCAGTCACCTCTCCACCTTTTAAAACACCTAATCTATATCTCTTTATACCAAAATCCCCAGGAGAGATTGTATACTTCTTTATAAACATACCGTTTACATCGGCAATATGCGTATCTGCACATACACTCACCTCATCTAAGCCATCCATACTATTTACTAACATTATCCTTCTATTCCCCAGGAGTTTGATTACAGCCGATAGAGTATCCATCATTGCTTGAGAAGGTACGCCGATAAGCTGTCTTTTTACACCTGCAGGATTGAGCAAAGGTCCGATAATATTGAATAAGGTGCGAAAACCCAATGCTTTTCTTACTTGAGCGATCTTTTTCATAGCAGGATGAAACAAAGGGGCAAATAGAAAGATAATGCCTGCCTGTTTTAATATCTTCTCTGCTTTTTCCTTTTCAAGGTTTATGTTTATGCCTAAAGCATTGAGTAGATCTGCACTGCCGCATCTGCTGGATACTGCCCTGTTTCCGTGTTTTGCCACATAAACACCGGCTCCTGCTACTATAAAAGCGCAGGCTGTAGAAATATTAAATGTGCCTTTCTCATCACCACCCGTACCGCAGGTATCTATGGCATTCTCTCTTATCTCATCGTCTAAATTTAGATGTATAGCCACCTCGTCCATTATCTCTACCACAGCTGCAATCTCTTCTGCCGTTTCCTCTCGCATTCGCAAGGCTGTAAGGAAAGAGGCCATTTCTGCCTCTGTTTTCCTTTCCCCAAGATAATCTTTCAAAAACGATTTTATCTCCTCCTTTTTCACACTTTCTCTCTGTACCAATTTACTCAGCATTATTTTGCCTCCTCTAAAAAATTATAGATTAACATTTCGCCGTATTTTGTAAGAATAGACTCCGGGTGAAACTGCACCCCATACACGGGAAAATTTCTATGCTTGATAGACATAATCTCTTCATCTTCACTCGCCGCTAAAATTTCTAACTCTAAAGGAAAATTCTCCCTGCTTACAGAAAGAGAGTGATACCTGATAGCAACAAATGGAGAGGGTATATTTTTAAAAATGTATTTACCCGCATGATAGATAAGAGATGCCTTTCCATGCACAATTCTCTTCGCTCTTACAATCTTTCCTCCAAAGCTATAGACAATTACCTGATGACCCAAGCACACCCCAAATATAGGTTTTGTTTTGTAAAACCTCCTCACTACATCCACACTAATGCCTGCATTCTCCGGCACAGAAGGCCCGGGAGAGATGAATACAGCTTCGCTTTTTTCTACCCACCGAATGTAATCTTTTTCATCGTTGGGAATAACATCCACACCTTTCTTCATTCCCTTTAAAAGATGAACCAGGTTGTAAGTAAAAGAATCATAATTATCTATCATTAATATCATTTTCCTCTCCTAATGCATTGATGCAGGCGGATGCCTTCTCCATTGTCTCTTCATATTCCCTTTGAGGAAGAGAATCATAAACGATTCCTGCACCCACACCCACAAATGCCTTATTTTCTTTCCACACAATGGTGCGTATGGTGATGCACATATCCATATTCCCATCATATCCAAAGTAACCCACACTACCGGCATAAGGACCTCTTCTTGTTTTTTCTAAGCTTGCAATTATTTGCATCGCTCTCACCTTTGGTGCACCGGACACCGTTCCTGCGGGAAAGCAGGATTTAAATAGATCAAACATATCTTTATCTTTCTCTATTTTTGCTTTAATGTCGGAAACGATATGCATAACCTTTGAAAACTTCTCTACATACATGAAATTTTCTACCTTTACAGTTCCTGCTTCCGCTACTCTTCCCACATCATTTCTTGCCAGATCAACAAGCATCAAATGCTCAGCTTTTTCTTTCTCATCCTGAAGGAGTTCTTTTTCCAGTTTCTCATCCTCTTTTTTTGTTTTGCCTCTGCGACGAGTACCTGCAATAGGCGAGATTTCAATGGTTTCTCCTTCCAATCTCACCAGAACTTCTGGAGATGAACCGATGAGTTTAAAAGAATCAAAATCAATGTAAAACATATAAGGAGAAGGATTACTCCTCCTTAAAGTCCGATAGATATCAAAAGGAGACACATCTGTTGAACATACAATGTGATGCGCCAAAACAGACTGTATTATCTCGCCGTCTTCTATATACCTCTTTGCCTTTCTTACCATCTCTTCAAACGCTTCTCTGTGTAAAGTGGATACAGGAAAAGATTTGCCTCCCCCCTCATCGTAAGAGAACGGACGGCGGAGGAGAGACAGAATTTTATCTATCATCTTTTCTGCTTTTTCATAATCTTGAGGCTGCATTGCATTATAAACTATGCGAAATGTCTTACGAAAATCATCAAATATGATAACCGCCTTTGTAAATAAAAGACAAATGTCCGGCAGGGAATAGATGTCTTCTGAAGGTAAGGCAATCTTATTCCATAAAGAAGCACAATCATATCCTATATACCCCACGCCACCCCCAAAAAAACGAGGCAATTCCTTCAATTTGAGTGTTTTTTTGGAGAAATATCTATCTTTAAGCAAAGACAAAGGCTTCTCATCTTCGCCAATGCTAAAGGAAAATGTCTCCAATCTGTCAAATCCTATAAACGAATACCTGCCCCATCTTTTACTTTTCTCTACACTCTCTAAAAGGTAGCAGGCCCCATAATCTTTGAGTTTTAAATAAATAGATATAGCTGTATCCGTATCACAGGGAAAATCTGCGTATAAAGGGACGATGTCAAAACTTTTTAGATATTCCAAAAATTCACCTTCGGACATATTCAACATAAAACCTCCAAACAAAAAAGGCTTGACGACTCATCCAAGCCGTCAAGCCCATACAAAAATAGCCGCCGACTCAGACATCCTTTTCCTGTCTGCGCCAAGCGGCTTGAGTTAAATTTATCTCAAACTTACTGGCGAGCAGGTTTAACTGCCCACCACCAAACCTTAAATATCATTTTCATGAGTATAAAGATATATATTTTATATTTATTGTCAAGGAAAAATACCAGAGGTATCTTTCCTTGCAACTGCCTTCGGCAGTTGTCAAGATAAACAATAAATAACTCCACCGCATAGAGCAGGGTATCACCAGATGTCATTCCGCCCCCGCATCGGTGTGCGGGGTGACATTACTTCCTCCTGTCATTCCGCACCTGATGCGGAATCTGGAAAGAATATTAGTCTCTGGATTACCCAGAATTGGATGAAAAAAGAAATATTAGCCTCGGGATTAAGCGGATTTTCTCCTTCTTTGTCATTCCGCACCTGATGCGGAATCTGGATTCCCGTTTTCACCTGCCTGTGCAGGCACGGCAGGCAGGCGGGAATGACACAAAACGCAGATTTGGTCGTAAAAATTTTAAGGGAGAATTTTTATGACAAAACGCGGCGAGCCGCGAGGCATTAACCCTACTATATGGAATAAAAGAATTTTTTTCTTCTTATGGAATATTCCCCATTTTGCAAAGCATTATTTGAAAATTTAAGGGAAAATTGCGTTGCAAATGTAAGAGAAGAAAGTGGAATTAACTTTTCAGGTGCAGTAGATTGTGAAGAAAATGATAACGGCTTTAAAATAAATGTTTACTTTCAAATTATGCAAACAGGCATAAGCAAGACGAAAATCAAGATCGATATAACAAAGCTTGGCCACTCTTTTGTTCTATTTTTACTACAAAATATTAAATGTAATACTGTATTCAGAAACAGACCAATAAAATTTGATAAAATCACAATTTTTACTATAATTAAAGTAAAGATTAAGTTTAAAAGGAGGAATTTATGCCAAAGGTTGCAACAAAGCTTCGTGTATCTAAAAAAGGTCAAATAAGCATCCCAAAGCAAGTTAGAAATAAATTGGGTATAAAACCGGGGGATGTGGTGGTTTTTGAGCAAGCAGAAGAAGGATTTGTGCTGAAAAAGAAAAAAACTGCACTTGATTATGTAGGATACATTAAACCCAAAAAAGAAATAGATATAGACGAACTGATAGAGGAAGCAAGGATAGAGGAAGGAGTTAAGAGATCTCTGCTATAGCATTAGATACAAACTTCATATTGTCTTTATTTATACAAAGAAAACACACCAAAAGAGTAAAGGAACTATTGGAAGAATTTATAAAAAATAAAAGTGTAATCTTTGTCCCCCAACAGGCCATTGCTGAAACTATATATGTTCTGGGAAATATACACAAAATTGATGATTCTATTCAGAAATTATCAAGAGTAGAGAAAAAGGAAATGATAGAAAGTTTAATAAACACTCCTAAAATCAAGGTGGAGAAGGAACTCTCTATTAGAGAAGCTCTGAGCTTGTATTGCAACTTAAACATAAAATTTGGTGATTGCCTTATATATACAACAATCAAGAAAAACGGTATAGACACGATAGCCACTTTTGATAGAGATTTTGATAAGCTGGATATCAGTGTTGTAAAGTGAATATAAAGCCTGACCCCCTGACCTGAATGCTCGGTTATTCTGTTTTGACAACAACAGCTATATACCAATTGAAAAATCCATTTTCTCAATTATACTTGACAGAGTGGACAAATTTGGGTATTATTGCAAGTAAGAATGAGAAATATTGATTTTTTATCTAAAATAGCCAGGGAAAAGGAAATATTCACCCTTGATGATGTTTATAAAATTACTGGAACAAACAGGGAATATCTCAGGAAGATTCTTTATAGACTGGGAAAAATAGGATTAATAGAGAGAATAGAAAGAGGTAAATATATGCTCATCCCTCTTTGGGGTGAGAAGGGAAAATACACTTTGCATGAATTCATAATCGGTTCTGTTATTGTGAGTCCTTATGCAATTTCCTACTGGAGTGCCTTAAATTACTATGGACTAACTGAACAAATACCAACAACGGTTTTTATGCAGACCACTTCGTGGAAAAAGAAACAACAGATGAACATTTTTGGCGTGAAATATAAGATTGTCAGAGTAAAAAAATCAAAAATTTTTGGCATAAGGAAGGAATGGATTGAAGAAACTCAAATAAATATCACGGATAAAGAGAAAGCTATAATTGATTGCCTTGATAAGCCTCAATACTGTGGAGGAATAATTGAAGTGACAAAGGGGCTGAAAAATGGAAAATTTAACAAGGATGATCTTGTCAAATATGCTGAAAAAATGAGCAATTCGGCAATCTTAAGGAGACTTGGCTATCTGTGCGACCTTTTAGGAATAACTATTTCTATCCCTGAAGTTAATACAAGAAACTACCTTTATCTTGACCCGACAATGCCACATAAGGGCGAGAAAAATGCAAAATGGAGATTAATTGTAAATATAGATGAAAGCGTCTTGGGAGAATTGGAATGATTAAAAAAACAGGAAATAAGGCAAGAGGGTAATATTTATAGACAGCTGGCTATATATCTGATAAAAAGATATACAGCATTGCCGTTGAGAGAGATAGGAGAACTGTTTAATATGGATTATACAAGCATATCTGCAGCGGCAAAGAGATTTGAGAAAAAGGCAAATAATGACAAGAGGACATCGGGAATGTTTAGGAAAATAACAAAGAAAATAGAAGAAGGAATTAGGTGAATATCAAATGCAAAGACGCAACCCTATTCTTACTTTGTGACATTTTTGAATAGTAACCACAAAAACCATCTAAAACCATCTAACTTATTGACAAATCTTATAAAATAGGTAGTCTCAGAATATGTGGGATATATTGAGAGAAGCATTTACAAGTACAGCAGGTAGTTTTATAACCATCATTTTAATTGCCGCCTTTATAGTAATATTTGTTTCGTGGCTCGTCCTGCCCTTTATTTTATGGAATATAAAGAGTGAATTGAAAAACATTAAAAACGCATTAGAGAAAAAAACGAAAGAAAAAGATAATTAAATTTCTACTTTCACCGTATCCCAGTTTTTACATTGCGGACAGCGCCAGAAACAAGAAGAAGAAATAAAACCGCACCGTGTACAAACATATTTCACTTCTCTGCCGCCGACATAATTTAAACTCTCCTTCATTATTATTTGCATATCTTCATTATCCTTTCCCAACAGTGAAAGCACATCAAGCAACCTTTGAGCAATATACACTCCCTTAAACCCTCTCTTAAAAAATAAAAAGCGGTATAAACTTAAAGCCTTTGAAGGTTCAGCAATTCTTTCATAGGAACGAGCAGCGAAATAAAGAGCATAAATGCTGGTTTTATTTTTAATAAGCATTTCCCTCACTACTCCTTTTAATTTCTCCTTATTTTCCATATTTTCTAAAACAAGATAGGCAAAAGACGGCTTCTCTATGGCTATTTTTCTCCATATCTCATATGCTTTTTTCTGTTTATCTTTTGCCATATATACTTTTCCCAACCATAGACAAGCATCCACACAGCTCTCATCACTGTCAAAGGCTTTTTTTAGCTTTTCCTGAGCTTTATCTAAATCACCATCGGCAAACAATTTCTTCCCCCATTCCGTATAAAGATGAGCAACCACATTATCCTCTGACCCAAATCTCTTTTGCCATCTTGCCAAACTTTCCCAATCTTTATTGTCCTCATAAACCTCTTCTAAAAATTTGTGTGCCTGTTTATCCAGTGGGTTTAGTTCTAATGCCTTCTTGAAAGCTTCTTCTGCTCTACTATATAATCCTGCTTTCTTATAATCCACTCCTATACTGGTAAAAATGTCCGCTTTTTTCTCATAACTCAGGTGAGATCTGCCTAAAAGACTCTTATGTACAATAAGCGCTCTATTGAGCTCTCCCCTCTTCCTGAATAGGTTGCCAATACTCAAATACACATCTATCAAGTCCGGTTGATCTGTCACTACCTTGGCCAATTCTTCTATAGCTTTATCCGTCTCATCATCAATTATATAACTTATTCCCTTTACATAACCCTCTATACTCTTTTCTCTTGCCTTCTCCTTTCGTTTCTTTAAAAATCTCATTCCATAGCCGCCAAGGAAGCCCGCTACAAAGGCAATAGAAATATCAAAAACAATTCTTTGACTTATAATTTCAGTCCACATCTGCTTCTGTTTCTTTCTCTTTTTGCTCACTCCTCTCCACTATTGGTAGATTTCTTAGATACTCAACCTCTTTTTTTAATTCTTCAGATTCTTTGTTCTTTTTCTTTAATGATCTCCTTAACTCCACTTCACTCAAGTATGAAAAAAGCCAGCCTATAAGGAGACCTACAAACAGAGTAATAAATACTACCAACCACAAAGGTAAAGGCGAGGATAAAACAGTAAAATATCTTATCTCTACATTTTCATTGTTTTGTAAAACAAAAGCAATGAAAAAAACCACCACAATTGCCAGGATAACAACTCTTAAAGTTTTCATAATCCCTCCTGTTAAAAAAACTTCTTCAACTGGCGATATACCTCATCGTTAGATTCTGCTATCACCTTCGTATCCGAGATAATAGGCATAAAATTGGTATCCGAAGACCAGCGAGGAACAATATGAATATGCATGTGATCTTTTACTCCTGCTCCTGCAATTTTACCCAAATTCATACCAATATTGTATCCGTCGGGTTGCATTGATTTATCTATGACAGAGATAGCTTTCCTCACAAATCCATACAATTCTGCCACTTCTTCTGAAGACAGAGAAGTAATATCCGCAGTATGACGGTTGGGAACCACCATTAAATGTCCTGGATTATAGGGATAAATATTGATAACAACAAAACAGTATTTCCCTCTGGCGATAACATGATTTTTTTCATCATCATTTTCCTTTAACTTACTACATAAAAAACATCCCTTTTCATCTTTAATACTCAAAACATATTTAATTCTCCACGGCGCCCATAATCTATCCATCATATTCTCCTTTTATCTATCACTCTTTTCGCCTTTCCCTCACTACGCTTTACAGTGCCAGGTTCTACTAACCTCACTCCCACACTCATCCCTAAAACACTACGCAATTCATCTCTAATTCGCTCCACTAAAAGTCTTTGTTTTCTCATCTCATCAAAAAACATCTTTTCCGTCATTTCCACCCAGACCTCCATCACATCCATTGCTCCTTCTCTGTCCACTACAATCTGGTAATGAGGGGATACTCCCTCTATACTGCATAAGACTTCCTCAACCTGGGAAGGAAAGATATTCACTCCTCTAATGATCAGCATATCATCTGTTCTTCCTATGGGTTTATCCATCTTGATCGTTGTTCGCCCGCAGGAACATTTCTCCCTATAAATCCTGGTTATATCACCTGTTCTGTATCTTAAAACTGGTAAAGCTTCTTTCGTTAAGGTGGTCAACACCAATTCTCCACATTCCCCTTCGGGCAGAAGTTCTCCTGTCTTCGGATCCACTATCTCTGCTATAAAATGATCTTCAAATATATGCATACCATGTTGAGCAAAACACTCTCCTGCTACCCCCGGTCCTATCACCTCACTCAGGCCATAATTATCGTATGCCTTTATGTTGAATTCTATCTCGATCCTTTTTCTCATATTTTCTGTCCACGGCTCTGCGCCAAACAGGCCCACCCGCAATTTTAGATCTCTTTTAAGATTAATCCCCTCATTCTTCATCACATCCGCAATATGTAAAACATAAGATGGTGTCCCTATGAGCACTGTTACACCATAGTCTTTCATCAGCATAACCTGTCTCTTTGTATTGCCACTGGAGATGGGAATCACTGTTACCCCCACCTTTTCCAAACCGTAATGCAAGCCAAATCCACCTGTAAACAAACCGTAACCGAAAGAAACCTGCGCTATATCTTCTGCTGTTACCCCACCTGCCACTATAAAACGAGCAACTAAATTTTTCCACACCTCTACATCTTTTTGTGTATAACCCACAACAATAGGCTTGCCTGTTGTTCCTGATGAAGAATGAATACGCACTACCTGTTTTAACGGCACTGCAAACAATCCAAACGGATAGTTTGCCCTAAAATCATCCTTTGTAGTAAAGGGAACAAGCCTTAAGTCATTTAATGTTTTTATACTTGATGGTTTTAATCCTGCCTTATCCAACTTCTTTTTATAAAAAGGCACTCTTTTGTACACATAATCTACGATATATTGTAACTTATCCAATTGAAGCTTTTTTATCTTTTCTTCGGGTAATGTTTCATTCTTGTCCCAGATCATCATATCCCCCAAAAATAATCTGAAGGAAGCAATTTCACGCCTATCTCCTTTAATCTTTCTATCGCCTCAACCGTATCTTCAAATCTAAATATCATTACAGCCTTGCCGCTCAATACATTATTAAATGTGTACATATACTCAACACTCAAATCCTGTTTGGTGATAGATTGAAGAAGCTTAGCTAATCCCCCAGGCTTATCCTCCACTTCCATCGCCAAAACTTCATCCTTTCTTACAATCAAACCATTTTCTTTAAGAATGCTATATGCTACATCTGGTTTATCCACTACAAATCGCAAAATACCAAAATCCACCGTATCTGCTAAAGACATTGCTCTGATATTTACATCCTTCTCTCCCAAAAGTTCCACCACATGAGCGAATCTACCTTTCTTGTTCTCAATAAAAACAGAAAGCTGAGTAATCCTACACATTATTTCCTCCTAAAGCATTTCAACAAAGTATAAACACAAATCCTTAACTTATCAATAATATAACTCTTGCCTTTTCTTCTCTAAGGTGTATTATCTTACTCCATCTTACTTCTCTAAAGAGTGAAAAAATGGAAACAAAAAACTATGCTTTAAGAAATATTGCTATTATTGCCCATGTCGACCACGGCAAGACAACTCTGGTAGATGCTATGTTCAAACAATCTGGTATCTTCCGAGCAAATGAAAAGGTGAAGGAGTGCATTCTCGATACCTTAGACTTAGAAAGAGAACGAGGGATTACCATCATGGCCAAAAACACCTCAGTATGGTATCACAGTACAAAAATTAACATCGTAGATACGCCTGGCCATTCAGATTTTAGCGGTGAAGTAGAACGCACCTTAAAGATGGTGGATGGTGTTCTGCTGCTGGTAGATGCGGTGGAAGGTCCCATGCCTCAAACCCGCTTTGTTCTACACAAAGCTTTAGAACAAAAACTCACACCCATTGTGGTAATCAACAAAATAGACAAAAAAGAAGCTCGTCCCCAAGAAGTATTAAACGAGATCTACGACCTATTTATAGATTTAGATGCCGATGAAGACCTCCTTGCCTTTCCTGTGATCTATGCCGTTGGTCGTGAAGGTATAGCCAAAACAAACCTAAAAGATGAGAGCAAAGACTTAGGCCCTCTTTTCGAAACCATTATTAAAACTATTCCTGCTCCCAAGTCTCTGCGCACAGATACCCTACAAGTCCTGATTTCCAATTTAAGTTATGATAATTACATCGGACGGCTGGCAATCGGACGTATCTTTTCAGGACAAATTCAGTCAGGCAAAGAGATAGCCATTGCCAAGCTCAATGGAGATGTGCAAAAAGCAAAGATCGTTAAACTCTTCGTGTTTGAAGGCTTAAAACAACAACCTGTTACTCAAGCCGGTTGTGGAGAAATAGTAGCTATTGCTGGCATAGAAAACATTAAAATCGGAGAAACAATTACCCAATTAGCAGATCCTGTTGCCATGCCCCCCATCATTGTGGATGAACCTACTCTCAGTATGATGTTTACCGTTAATAAATCCCCTCTTGCCGGTGAAGAAGGCATGTTTGTCACCTCACAGCATTTAAAAGAAAGACTTCGTCGTGAGGCGCTGACCAATATTGCCATAAAGATAGAATCCACAGATTCCCATGAGGCATTTAAGGTATCAGGACGCGGAGAACTCCAACTCTCCATTCTTATTGAAACCATGCGTCGAGAAGGCTATGAATTTGAAGTTTCAAAACCAGAAATAATCACGAAGAATATAAACGATGTTGTCCATGAACCCATCGAAGAAATCCTGATAGATATCCCTGAGCCATACACAGGTATGGTGATTGAATTAATGAGCAAAAGGCGAGGAAAAATGCTAACTATGACAAATCATGGCACTGGATGGGTGCGTTTAAAATTCGAAGTACCAACACGAGGGTTAATCGGCTTCCGATCTGAATTTCTCACTGGCACCAAAGGAAAGGGAACCTTTAATGTAAGCTTTCTCCGATGGGATAAATGGCAGGGAGATATTCGCTATCGACAAACCGGAGCTCTGGTATCTGACCGCAGTGGCAATACCACTGCCTATGCTCTTCACAGCCTTAAAGACAGAGGCCAATTTTTTATCAAGCCAGTTACAGCCGTTTATAAAAAAATGATCGTTGGTGAACGAAATCGCAGCAAAGACCTCTGCATCAATGTATGCCGTCCTAAAAAATTGACCAATGTCCGGGCAGCCAGTTCCGACGAAGCCATTCAATTAGAACCCCCCCGAATCATGAGCCTGGAAAACTGCATAGAATTTGTCAATGAAGATGAGTTAATAGAAGTTACCCCAAAAAATGTCAGAATGCGTAAGTGCTAAATCTCACATCTTTATTCGTTGATTATATTTACCGTCAAGGAAATTACCAGCGGTATTTCCTTGACAACAAAGATTTAATAAGATATGTATATTGCTATGATTTTAACTGAAAGGAGAAAATAATGGAGTGGGACACTGAACGCCCGCCGTCTGTAAAAGAAACCATTAACCGTTTCAAGAGTAAATTCAATCTAAAATTGCCCGGCATTTCTATTATTATCATAATAATTGTTGTCATCTGGATTCTTTCAGGAATTTATACCGTAGCTCCCAATGAGGTTGGAGTGATGAAACGGTTTGGTAAATTTGTATATACCACCACACCAGGGGTTCATTATCATTTTCCCTATCCCATAGAATCAGTTTTAAAAGTAAAGGTGGATGAAGTTAAAAAAATGGAAATAGGTTACATGACTGTCTCTATGGGTCCACCTGCTCGTTATAGAGATATACCAGAGGAATCTTTAATGCTGACCGGAGATGAAAACATAGTAAGCATACAATTCATCTTGCAGTATAAAATAAAAGATGCCATCAAGTATCTGTTCAATGTGAGGAATGTTAGAGAAACTGTAAAAGATGCGGCAGAAGCAGCGATGAGAGAGGTGGTAGGAAAAATTAATATAGACGAAGTTCTCACTGTTAAAAAGTTCCAGGTTCAGCAGGATGTTAAAAACTTAACTCAAAGGATATTAGACAGCTATAAAACAGGAGTACTTATACAGGTAGTTCAGCTGCAGGATGTTCATCCTCCGAAATCAGTCATAGAAGCATTCAGGGATGTAGCATCAGCCAAAGAAGATAAAGTCAAAATTATAAATGAATCTGAAGGATATAGAAATGACATTCTGCCTAAAGCCAAGGGTGGTGCATCCAGGATAGTAAATGAAGCTCTCGCATACAAAGAAGCAAAAATCAAAGGTGCAAAGGGTGATACCAGCAGATTCATTCAAATCCTAAAGGAGTATCGAAAAGCCAAGGATATCACCAAAACACGCCTGTATATAGAAACTATGGAAGAGGTTCTACCTTCCGTTAAAAAGATAATCATAGAAGACAAAACGGGGAAAAATGTCCTCCCTATCCTTCCCCTGGAAGGAATGAAAGGACTACCCGAGAAGCAGATTGAGGAGAAACGATGAAGGGGAAACTGAGTATTATAGTTATAGCAATTATCATTGTCTTATTAATCGTTGTTAGCAGCTCTTTATATAGCGTTGACCAAACCAAACAAGCTATAGTCGTTCAGCTTGGCAAACCCGTAGGTGGCATTAAAGCTCCGGGTCTTCATGTTAAAACACCCTTCATTCAGCAAGTTATATATTTTGATAAGCGCCTTTTAGTTTATGATTCTCCACCTACTGAAATTATAACCAGTGACAAGAAAAATCTCATTATAGATAACTATTCAAAATGGTACATAGAAGATCCTCTCCAATTCTATAAAAGCGTGAAAAATGAAGCAGGAGCTCAAGCCCGATTAGATGATATCGTATATGCTCAGCTGAGGGTTGAAATGGGAAAACACACCCTTTCCGAAATTGTGTCCAAGTTTAGAAATCAGATTATGGTAACGGTAACCAAAAAATGCGATATGATTGGCAAATCCTATGGGATTAGAATTACGGATGTCCGCATCAAAAGGGCTGACCTGCCTGAACAGAATGAACAACATGTCTTTGAGAGAATGAGGGCGGAAAGATCCAGAGAGGCAAAGAGATACCGGTCTGAAGGAGAAGAGGAGGCACTTAAAATCAGGGCAGGTGCAGATAAAGAAAGAACTATTATATTGGCAGAAGCCGAAAGAAAAGCAGAAGTATTAAAGGGCGAAGGTGATGCAGTAGCCTTTAAGATTTATGCCGAAGCCTATAGTCAAGACCCTGAATTTTATGCATTTACAAGAAGCCTGGAAGCCTATAAAAATTCCTTGAAAGACAACATGACGCTTGTGGCAGCACCAGATTCTCAATTCCTCAAATACCTTCTGCCTAAGAAAAAATAATTCTATTGAACAGAAAGTTTCCTTAGGTAATAATGTAAGTGTGGCTCCTTCCTTTATGCACTTCTATTCTATTGTTAGCAAGCATCTATACGCCACTAGTGGTGTATTCCTCTTTTGTACCACTATTTTTATTCTTATCCAAAACTAAAAAAAATTATCTATGGATATATATCGGCATTTTGCCATTTTTACTGTTCGTCTACTTTGGCGTATTCCAAGCTGTTCATAATTATGCAGGAATCCCATTTGTCCTTTCCGCCATTTTATTACTTCTTCTCTCTACATACCATGCACTGTACATTTTAGTTTTTTCCTTCACCTGTAGAAAACTAAACATATTTCTTGCTCCGTTTGCATGGATATTTTTTGAGTTTATAAAGAACAATTTCTTAGGTGGTCTGCCCATAATGGATGTAAGCAAACTCATTCATCTCTTACCATTTGTCCAATGGTCTTCTTTGTTTGGTTCCTATTTTTTATCCTTTTGTGCAATCTTGATAAATGTGCTGTTTTTCTGTTTTTTACACAAGAAAAGATTTATTTACTTATTTTCTGGAGTTTTTTTACTTGTTTTTCTATTCGTTGGCGGAAAATTCATGATGAATGATGCAAAAGGTAAAGTAAATGTGTGTATAACTCAGGGGAATATACCACAGGATGAAAAATGGCAGGAAAAATTATTTAAAAGAAACATAAACATTCATTTTAATTTAATAGAAAAGACTAAAAATGCAGACCTCATTGTGTGTTCAGAAACGGTATATCCCTATCTATTTACAGGATATTTTCCATATTTTATAAAGAAACCCTTAATCTTTGGTGCAATAACCAAAAAAAACGGCAACATATACAACAGTGCTATTGAGATCTTTCCTCAAAAAAACTTTTTCCAATATGACAAACACAAACTGGTGCCCTTTGGTGAATTTACACCATTTCATTCATTGGCTAACCGTATTCCCTTAATAAAAAATTTTACAAAAGGGATAAAAGATTATTCAAAAGGAACAGAATCCATCCCCTTTGTCGCAGGTTCTCATAAGTTGGGTGTTTTAATCTGTTATGAATTGGAATTTGAAACCCTTTTGAGAAAATGGATGAAAAGAGATGTAGATGGAATAGTAATTATAAGTAATGATGCCTGGTATAAAGGCAGCATTCTACCCTATATTCTATACAGAACCTCTATCGTTAAAGCGGTAGAGAATAGAACCTGGATAATTAGGTGTGCCAATACGGGAATAAGTTGTATCGTTGACCCCTACGGCAGAGTGATAGCCAGAATTGCCTGGGAAGAGAGAAAAGCCTTGTGTTGTTCTTCATTGAGTAAAAACAAAAAATCTGTTTATCTAAAAGGCGGCTATCTGTTTATATATTTTTCAGCCTTATTTTTTGTTGTATGGTCTTTACTGTTTATATTTATTGACAGAAAAAGATAATTGTCCTACATTTTAATTCGTGAATATAGAAAGAATAAGGAATTTCGCTATTATCGCTCACATTGATCATGGCAAATCTACACTCGCTGACAGGCTGATTGAACATACCCATGCTTTATCCAAGAGAGAGATGAAAGAACAAATCCTGGACACCTTAGAAGTAGAAAGACTGCACGGCATTACGATAAAATCACAACCAGTAAGACTTAATTACAATGAATATATTTTAAATATGATTGATACCCCAGGACATGTAGATTTCTCCTATGAGGTTTCCAGAAGCCTTTCTGCTTGTGAGGGGGCATTGTTAGTTGTAGATGCTTCTCAAGGAGTGGAAGCACAAACCATCGCTCATTCTTATTTAGCTGTTGAAAACAATCTAAAGATTATCCCTATTATCAATAAGATAGACCTTCCCACGGCAGATGTGGAAAAAACAAAAACTGAAATTAAAGAAGCAATAGGAACTAGTATAGAAGATGCAATTCTTATTTCTGCAAAACTCGATTTGGGTATAGATAAAGTTTTAGAGTCAATTATAGAGAAAATACCTCATCCAGAAGGAAAGGAAAAGCCTCTAAAAGCACTGATTATAGATTCCTGGTATGATAACTATAAAGGTATAGTATGCCTGGTAAGAGTCTTTGACGGAAAGATTAAAACCGGTGAAAATATCATGATGTATTCCACGAAAAAAACATATGAAGTAACGGAATGTGGAGTATTTGCACCTAAGATAAATATATTAGACGAACTTTCCACAGGTTCAGTAGGCTATATGGTTTGTGGAATTAAAAACATACAAGAGGCATTGGTAGGTGATACTATAACAAATATTGAAGAGCCAGCAAACACTCCTATCTCCGGTTTTAAAAAATCTAAACCATGCGTTTTTGCGGGTATATACCCTACAGAGCCCAAAGATTTTCCAGAATTTAAAAAAGCCTTAGAAAAATTACAGTTGAATGATGCAGCACTGATTCTCAAGGCAGATTCATCAACCGCATTGGGTTATGGTTTCAGATGTGGTTTCCTAGGTCTTTTACACCTGAACATTACAAAAGAACGGTTGGAAACAGAATTTGGATTAGACATAGTGGCAGCCGCAGCTACTGTAGTTTACCGCATAAAAACAAAAGAAGAAAAAATAATAGACATTTCTAACCCTGCACATTTTCCAGACAATGCTTTGTCAGTATGGGAACCCTATGTCTCTGCAGAAATAATAACACCAACGGAATTTTTGGGCAACATAATGAAACTTCTAAAGGAAAAGCGGGGAATACAAAAAGGGATGACATACATATCTTTTGACAGGGTAATCATAAAAGTTCTTCTTCCATTCAGCGAGATGATTACAGATTTCCACGAGCGGCTACAATCATATACTAAGGGTCACGGTTCTTTTGATTATGAGTTTGAAGAATATAAACCCTCTGATGTAGTAAGGTTAAACATATTAATCAATGGAAAGTCGGTAGATGCACTCAGTATTATTATATACAGAGAAAAAGCTTATTTACATGCTAGAAAAATGTTGCAGAACCTGCGCAAGTTAATCCCTCGTCAATTATTTGAAGTGCGCCTGCAGGCAACCATAGGAAAAAAGATCATCGCCAAAGAAGAGATAAAACCATTACGGAAAAATGTTACGGCAAAATGTTACGGAGGTGACATAACAAGAAAGATGAAACTATTAGAAAAACAAAAAGCAGGAAAAAAACGCATGAAAGAAATAGGAAATGTAAAAATAGCTAAAGAGGCATTCTCTCAGGTTTTAGGGATGCAAGGCAAATGAAGAAAACTCTAAAATTTATAAAATCCATAGTCATTGCTCTTATTATCGCTCTTATTATTAGAGCGTTTATCGTACAAGCCTTTCGTATACCATCCAGTTCTATGGAAAACACTCTGCTCATTGGAGATCACATCATGGTATGCAAATTTATATATGGAGTAAGATTGCCTGTACTTAATGTAAAGATTATTCCTATATCCAAACCAAAAAGGGGGGATATTATCGTATTTAAGTGGCCTCCAAACCCTAAGGTAGATTTTATCAAGCGGTGTATAGGTCTACCTGGTGATGAAATTAAAATTGTGAATAAAACAGTATATGTAAACGGCAAATTGCTTATCGATCCATATACAAAATTTATCGACCCGCATATATATCCCTATTATACAACCAATGTTTCTGCACACACCATATCCGGCTCAAGGGACAATTTCGGCCCCGTAAAGGTTCCTCCCCACCACTATTTTATGATGGGGGATAATCGCGATAACTCATTAGATTCACGATATTGGGGCTTTGTGCCAGAAAAAAACATTTTAGGCAAGGCTTTCATTGTCTATTTTTCATGGAACAAACACTACGCTGTAAGATGGCATAGATTCTTTCACATCGTGAGATGAAAGTATATAAAATATATACCGTTCCCAATGTAATAACCTGTATAAGAATAGCAATGGTTTTCCCTATTCTCTTTTGCCTTTTTAAAGAAAAGATAATGTTAGCTACTATCCTTTTCATCATTTCTGCTGTCAGTGATCTTATAGATGGGTGGATAGCACGCCGCTTCAATCAGCAAAGCAAGTTGGGCAGTGTAATAGATCCATTTGCCGATAGACTGCTTTTAAACTCTACATTTATCACATTCGGAGCAAAAGGATGGATACCCAATATCTTATGGATTGTGGTGATGCTAAGAGATATCATCCTGGTGGCGGATGGCCTATATATTTTTTGTGTATCGCGTCTCTTTGAAGCAACGCCCTCCCTATATGGCAAGACATGCACTTTGTTTCAAGTATTCACTATAGGACTTGTCTTGTTCGAAAAACTAAATATCCCCCTGTACAATAAGCATCTTTTGATATTCTGTATATATATGACTATTATTCTGGCTTTAATTTCTCTGGTAGATTATTTAACAAAAGGGGGAAGGATACTAAAGAATAACAGGGTAAAAATGTGATTATTTTCCCCAGCCAACATAATTAAATCCCAATGATTGTAATTGTTTTTTATCATAAACATTTTTTAAATCAACAAATATTTTCTTTTCCATTACCCTGGATATACGTACAAGATCCAATCTCCTGAATTGATTCCACTCTACCGCCAAAACTACTGCATCTGCTTTTTCTGCCACACCATAGGCATTTTTCTCATAACTGATCTGTGGCAAGATTAATCTTGCATTGTCCATTGCCACCGGATCAAAGGCTTTCACTTTTGCCCCTTCTTTCATTAGTTTTTTAGCAATATATAAGGCGGGTGATTCCCTTATATCATCCGTATTTGGTTTGAATGACAATCCTAAAATACCAACCACCTTTCCCTTTACCTCTCCATCCAAAGCATTTATTATCTTTTTTGCAGCAATCTCTCTCTGCCTCTTGTTCGCCTCCACTGTTGTTTTCAAAAGGAGAAAATCGTAACCTACCTCTTTTGACTTATTAAGTAAGGCTTCTGTGTCCTTCGGAAAACAGGAACCCCCATATCCTGGTCCGGCATGAAGAAACTTAGACCCAATGCGTGAATCCAAACCCATAGCCCTTGCTATATCATCTACATTCGCTCCTACATATTCACAAAGATTGGCAATCTCGTTGATGAATGTAATCTTTAAAGCCAGATAGCTATTGCATGCATATTTGGTGAGCTCTGCCGTCTCTATATTTGTGATAACAAATGGTGTTTCTTTTAGATATAGAGGAGTATAGATATCCTTCATTATAGCAATAGCCTGGTCGCTCTCCGCACCAACAATCACCCTTTCTGGATACATAAAATCCGTTACCGCCGCTCCCTCTCTCAAAAATTCAGGATTACTTACAACATCTACATCTTTGGCGACAAATTTTCTCATCCATCTACCTGTTCCCACCGGCACCGTAGATTTATTCACAATGACCTTATACCCATTAGCATTTTCTCTAATCATCTCGGCTACGGATTTCACATATCTCATGTCGCACGAACCGTCACTTTTGGATGGCGTTCCCACTGTAACAAAGATAACAAGATTGTTTTTTATTGCCGAGGCAACATCTTTAGAAAAATGCAATCTTCCTTCTTTGAGATTTTTTTTAACCAAATCTTCCAGTCCCGGTTCAAATATGGGAATAATTCCCTTCTTCAATACCTCTATCTTTTCTCCATCTATATCCACACAGGTAACATCCAATCCAAATTCTGCCAGACAAGCTCCAGTCACCAATCCTACATATCCCGTTCCGATTACACCAATATGCATATCTACCCCTTTATCACGCCAATTGGCTTAAGTCTAATAACCTTTCTCGCCAAATTCGCACCTTCCACAATAGAGATAATCTCCTTTATATCCTTATATGCACCCGGCATCTCTTCCAACAAAGATCTTATACTGGGTGAAAGAATTATAATACCTCTTTTCTTTAAGTCTTCAAGAACATCTTTTTTGAAAGACTTCAATGCTTTCCTTCTACCCATTATTCTACCTGCACCATGACAGATACTTCCAAAACTTTCTTCCATTACCTCTTTAGTACCCACACAGATATAAGAATAACTCCCCATGCTACCAGGAATGTTTGCCGGTTGTCCTACCTCTCTATAACATAGGGGTGTAAGTTTATGTTTGGGAGGAAATGCCCGGGTTGCTCCTTTTCTATGCACACATAGTCTCACTTTTTTTCCATCTACTATATGTTCTTCCATCTTGGCAATATTGTGACACACATCATAGACAAGATTGTAATCTACATTCTTTTTCAATACTTCTCTGATTGTTTCTATTGCCCTAAAAGAGATGACCTGACGATTGGCAAAGGCGAAGTTAGCGGAGGCACACATAGCGGAAAAATACTCCTTTCCCTCTTCAGATAAAATAGGAACACTAACCAATTCTCTATCCGGGACAGTAATGCCATAATCAATGTTTCTCATCTTCTTTATATAATCACCGCACACCTGGTGGCCCAATCCTCTGGATCCGGTGTGAACAAGAAGAACAATCTGCTCTTCCTCTTCTAAACCAAATGCATGGGCTACATCCTTATCATAGATTTCATCCACTACATCTATCTCTAAAAAATGATTTCCAGAACCTAATGAACCCAGTTCTTTGCCACCTCTTTCCTTTGCCCTCTCACTTATCTTTGATGGGTCTGCACCTATCAGGCAGCCATCATCTTCTATTCTCTCTAAGTCTTTTTCTTTTCCAAATCCTATTTTTACTGCTGCTCTTGCTCCATAGGTCAAAATATCATCTAACTCCTTTCCTCTTACTGGATATATCGCAGCATCGCTCACTGCACCTTTCGGCGTCCTAAGATATAAAGCTTTCATCACCTCTTCCAACTTACTCTTTATCTCGGAAAGAGACATAGACAAAGCAACAACTCTCACTCCACAGTTTATATCGTAGCCTACACCACCCGGAGAAATAATACCTTTTTTTATATCAAACGCCGCAACTCCACCAATGGGAAATCCATATCCCTGATGGCCATCAGGCATAAGTAATGCTCTTTTCACGATACCCGGCAGATGTGTGATGTTAATCAACTGTTCAATCGTTCTATCTTGTTTTATCTTTTCCAGAAGCACCTCATCAGTAAACATCCGTGCCGGAACAAGCATGTCGCCTTCTCTTTCAATATCATATATAAAGGGAGAAACCTTAACAATCTTCATAAAAAAACTCCGTTTTTTTACGGCTCAAATCTGCGATTTGTGTCACACATCAAAAACGACATTCGTCCTCCATTTGTGGTTTTCTCTTTCTATCTTTAAATATTCATAGGTTGCTGCTTTTATCTCCGTCTTTAGTCTATCTTTATCTTTATCAAAATAGTAACCAGACGCCTCTATTTCCAGTTTTTCGTTTATCTTTACTTTACAATCCACGCACACAAATCTATAGGTATAAAATAGGTATAAAAACTCGTTCAGCATATCTATTAAAGCATCTTCTTCATCTATACAATCAATCTTTAATTTTTTTATATCTTCTATGCGTTTTTCTCCCTTAATCATAATATCATACATAGCCAAAACAGCATTGGTAAAAAGCTTTTCTTTTGTTTCTCCAAATACACTAATATAGATATCAGCAGTATGATTAAGAAAAATATAATCCATAATTTAGTTTATCTGAATACTAAACATAAAATCAAGCAAATCCGTTCAGATTTGCTTGATTTTATGACTTTAATTTTATATCCTTTGCAAAATGAGTAATGAAGAATTAATTGATGAAATAAACACATTAAAGAAGCAGAAAAATGCGGTTATCCTGGCTCATTATTACGAAATGGATCCTATACAGGCCATTGCCGATTTCACCGGTGATTCCCTGGCTTTAGCCGTTGCTGCATCTAAAACGGATGCCGCTATTATCGTTTTCTGCGGGGTGCGTTTTATGGCAGAGACGGCAAAGATCATCTCTCCTCAGAAAAAGGTTTTGTTGCCTGCTGCTGATGCTGGTTGTCCATTGGCAGATTTTGCAACAAAAGACGCTGTTTTAAGAAAGAAAAAAGAATTGGGAGATGTTGCCGTCGTTTCCTATGTGAACACGACAGCAGAGGTAAAGGCTGTCTCTGATATCTGTTGTACTTCTGCCAATGCGGTAAGTGTGGTGAAAGCTATTCCTCAAAATAGGATTTTATTTGTTCCCGATAAAAACTTAGGAGAATATGTAAAAAAGAATGTGCCAGATAAAGAGATATTCCTCTGGAACGGTTATTGCTATGTGCATACAGCAATCAAGAAAAAAGATATATTAAAAATTAAAGAAAAATATCCTGATGCAAAGTTAGCCGCTCATCCTGAATGCAGTAAAGAGATCAGAGATATAGCAGATGCAATTGGTTCTACCACAGGCGTTATAAATTTTGCCACTCAAACTAATATAAAGAGGATCATTATCGGCACAGAACAAGGTGTAACTTATCCTATAAAAAAGAAAGTGCCAGAAAAAGAACTGTTTATTTTAAAAGAAGCAATCTGTGAAGATATGAAAAAAACGGATATGCTAAAATTGAGAGATGCCTTATTATATGAACGGTATGAAATAAAACTTTCAGCCTATATATTGGAAAACGCACGCCAGCCTATACAGAGAATGCTTGAACTTAAGGTATGAATCCTTTGTTTTTGGAAAATCTATTAAGAAATTATTTTTTAGAGGATGCCCACTATAGTGATTTAACTACAGATTCTATCAGCTCAGACAAAACTTGTGATACCTATATTTTAACCAAAGAAGATGGCATACTGGCAGGCGGTATATTTTTAGAACCTCTATTCAAACTGCTTGATAAAAATACAGAAATAGAACTGTTGAAAGGTGAAGGGAAAAGGATAAAAAAAGGAGACATCGTTGCTCATATAAGAGGAAAAGATAAAACAATACTTTACGGAGAAAGAACAGCTTTAAATATTGTTCAGAGATGTTCTGGTATTGCCACAAAAACGCATCAATTAAGCTCATTGATAGAAAATCATAAAGCCCAACTTACAGATACCAGAAAAACAACACCCGGTTTTCGTTACTTTGAAAAATACGCGGTTAGGATAGGCGGAGGGACAAATCACAGAATGGGCTTATTTGACTGCGTTCTTATTAAAGACAATCATATAAAGATCGCAGGTAGTATAAAAGAGGCGGTAAAAAGAGCTAAAAAAACTATTCCATTTACCACCAAGATTGAAGTGGAAGTAGAAAACCTGAAAATGTTGAAAGAAGCATTATCTTTGAAAGTTGACATTATTATGCTGGATAATATGGATATAGAAAACATGGAAAAAGCAGTAGAAATAGCAAATGGAAAGGCAGTGTTAGAAGCTTCAGGCAATATAAACGAAAGAAATATTGAACAGGTAGCGAAAACAGGAGTGAATTATATATCTTGCGGGGCTATAATTCATCATGCAGTATGGCTGGATATGAGCATGAAGATCAGTTAAGCATAATACCAGATATCATTCTTCCCGTTTTTCCGTCCCTTCTGTAGGAAAAAAACATTTTGTTTTCTTTTGTGCATAAATTTAAGGAATATATATTTGACTTTAAAACACCACTACTTTTTGCAAGGAATATATTCGCCTTTAATAAAGAAGCGTAAAATTTGTTGTTTCTCTCACTAAAACATTTTAAAGGAAACCCTTTAGCAATCTTTTCATTTACCTCATAACAATTTTCACAAATATAAGGGCCTGTAAATACCAGAATATCTTCTGGCTTGGTGTTAAACTTTCGATAAAGAGCAGAAATTGTCTCACCCAATACATTTTTAACAGTTCCTCTCCGCCCGGCATGAATAGCAGCAGCAACATTATTTTTCTTGTCTAAAAGCATTATGGGTAAGCAATCCGCCGTTTTTACCCCAATAAACACCTTTTTTTGCGCAGTTATAATGGCATCTCCTTCTCTTTCTTTATATTCGCCACCATTATAGATAAATACTTTATCCGAATGAATCTGATTAAGAGTAATAATTTTATAAGCTTTTGTAACTTCCTTTAACTTGGCAAAATTTTTCTTTACAGCTTCAAGGTCGTCTCCAACCTGAAAACTAAAATTAAAGGAAGAAAATGGTTCTTTGCTTAAACCACCCAAGCGTGAAAAGAAAAAACATAATACATTATACTTTTCTGCTAAGCTGGGCTTAAAATAAAGGCTACCTTGATTTTCTACCTTAATGAAATCTTTTTCCATAAATAAAAAAGGGGTGCATATATATGCACCCCTTTTACTCTTTAAGAAAACTTCCCTTGTTATTTGATTCCTGCAATCTTTTCCAGCATGTCTGTAGTAAGGGATTTTGGTCTTTCAAGAGCCTGACCCAAAGCTCTATCCCAGATGATATTGGCGGTTACACCGAACGCTCTACCAATATTAAACAAGCAGGTATAGAACTCATACTCCCGAACACCATAATACCACTGAATACAACCGGAATGTGCATCAACATTTGGCCATGGATTCTTTGCCTTTCCCTGCTCCGTTAAAATGTCAGGAACTACCTCGAACAACCCGCTTACATACTTGAATGTCAAATCATCAGGCAGATGCTTCAAAGCAAATTCTCTCTGAGCCATATATCTGGGATCAGTCTTTCTCAAAACCGCATGACCGTACCCAGGAATAACCTGACCGGAATTCAACAGGTCCCAGCAGAATTTCTTCAATAATTCCGGAGTAGGTTCCTGATAATCCAATTTTTCCATCATGCCCTGTATCCACTTCAATGTCTCCTGATTTGCCAAACCATGCAATGGACCAGCCAGACCATCGATCATAGCAGAAACTGAATAATAGATATCCGCCAATCCGCTGGCAACCAAGTGACCGGTATGGGCAGAAACATTTCCACTCTCATGGTCAGAGTGCAACAGGAAATACATCCTGGCTACATCGTCATAAGGCTCGGGAATACCCATCATATAAGCAAAGTTTGAACCGAAATCTAAGTCTGGATCTGGTTCAATAGGTGTGTCATTCCTATATTTCATTCTGTAGATATAAGCGCCAATAGTAGCCATCTTGGGTAATAGATCCATAACATCTTCATACATTGGATCCCAGGCCGTCATCTTTCCCAATTTGCCTTCATCATAAGTCTTGAAGAACTTAGATTCTCTCTGCATAGCAACTACTGCCGCAGAGAACATAGACATTGCTCGAGTATCCCTCGGAAATGCTCTCAAAATATCAATCACATACTGAGGAAGCTCATATCTTTTGCTCCAGTCTGCCCGTATATCGGCAACATCTTCTTCTGTCGGCATATCTCCTGTTAAAAGCAGATAAAAATGACCCTCATCGTAAGGCATATCTTTCCCAGCTGGTTTCGGCAACTTTTCCAAGCACTCTGGAATGGTATAACCACGAAATCTAATGCCTTCCATCGGATCAAGGTAAGAAATATCCGTTACCAAAGACTTTATGCCTCTCATTCCACCATACATCTGTTTGATGGTAACTTCATCTACCTTATCATTGCCGTGTTCTTTGAGCAATTTTACAATCCTCGGTCGCCATTCATCAATCTTCTTTGCCAATACTTCTTTCAATGCCATCTCCAACCTCCTTTACATATAATTTATATTTTACTTTATCCCGTCTAACAATTACTTTTATCATCTTATACTAAATATGTCAAGCAAGTTTTACTCTCTTGTCATTTAAAAATTAAAAGTGAACCGTTTTTGTACGATTTAAAGTTTAAAAGTGAACACCTGATAAACCATAATCTAAGGCCAAAAGAGAGGGCTTTAG
>JAGGSB010000006.1 GCA_021159305.1 Deltaproteobacteria bacterium
ATCAAAGATTTGGTCGTAAAATCTTCAAAGGAGGATTTTTTGACACAAATCAAACATATCAAACAAATCAAAGATTTGTTTTGACAAAATATAAAGCGTCTTGTATTTTTTAAGAACATGAATGATGAGAGATATATGAGTCGAGCGATACAGTTGGCAAAAAAAGCAATAGGTAAAACTTGCCCTAACCCTGTAGTGGGAGCGGTGATTGTAAAGGATGGAGAGATTATTGGTGAAGGATACCATAGAAAAGTTGGTCTTTCCCATGCAGAGGTGGAGGCAATAAAGAGCGTAAAAGACAAAACGAAGCTTTTAGGTTCAACGATGTATGTAACATTAGAGCCGTGTAATCATTATGGGCGAACACCACCTTGTACACTGGCTATTTTGAATAGTGGCATAAAGAGGGTTGTGGTGGCGATGGAAGATCCCAATCCTCGATCTTCTCATGGTATAGCTGTTTTAAAACAGAAAGGGATAGAAACGAAAATTGGTGTGCTGGAAAAGGAAGCAAGAGAATTGAATGAGGTGTTTATAACGAATATAGATAAAAAAAGGCCATTTTATGCGTTGAAGGCAGCTATGACTTTGAATGGGCTCATAGCCCTAAGAGGCGGAAATTCTCAATGGATTACGGGTGAGAAGGCGCGTTTACATGCTCATTTTCTAAGGTCTAATTATACTGCTGTTCTTGTAGGTATAAATACCGTGCATATGGATGATCCTCTCTTAACCTGCAGATTGAAGGGCAAGATCAGGCAACCTTTTCGTATCATATTGGATACATTTTTGAAAATTTCTCTTTCTTCCAAGATTTTTAGTATCTATCCTCGAAAAATTCTTATTGCTTGCGGGAAAGAGGCGGATAGTGATAAGCAGAGAAAGATAAGAGCGATAGGTGTAAAGATAATCAAATGCAAGGCGAAAGACGGGAGAATTGATTTGCATGACCTTTCTCAAAAACTTTTTTCCTTAAATATATGCAGTGTACTGATAGAAGGTGGTTCACTTGTTCACGGCTCGTTTATAAAAGAAGGCTTGGTGGATAAGTGCTTTTTGTTTTATGGACCTATACTGTGTGGTTCTCACGGAGCTTTTAATGCCATAGGCTGTGATGCACCCAATAGCTTATCTCAGTCTCCGAGATTGACAGATATAAAATGCAGGATGTTTGGTGAGGATATTTTAGTGGAAGGCAAACCATGTTCAGCGGGATAATTGAGTGCACTGGAAAGATAAAAAACATTTCATGGAAAGGCAGAGGAAAAAGGTTAATTATAGGTATAGAAAAGATGACTGAAGAGGTAAACATTGGGGATAGCATTGCGGTCAATGGTGTATGTTTAACTGCTGTAGAGAAAAAAGATAATCTGCTATCTTTTGATGTTTCTCCGAGAACCCTAAGTACGACTACATTTTCTTATTTAAAAGCAGGAGATATGGTAAATATAGAAAGTTCTTTGGGTTTAAAGGATAGAATCAGCGGACATTTCGTTTTAGGTCATGTAGATGGCATAGGAAGGATTGTTAAGCTTTTTCCGTCTGGTGATTTTTATAGACTTGGTGTTTATGTAGATGAGAAATTGCTACAATATATAGTAAGTAAAGGCTCTGTTGCTATAGATGGTATAAGTTTTACTGTAGCCGATATAATAGGGGATAGTATTGAAATTGCAGTTATTCCATATACATTTAATATTACCAGTTTAAAAAGGAAGAGAGTAGGAGATTTAGTAAATATTGAGGTGGACATATTGGCAAAGTATGCAGAGAGATTTTTACAAAGAAGAGAGATAGATGAAGATTTCTTAGAAAAATATGGTTTTATGAAGGGGATGTGATGTTTGGCACGATGGATGAAGCTATTAAAGATATTAGGGAAGGGAAGATGGTCATCATGGTTGATGATGAGGATAGGGAGAACGAGGGTGACCTGGTAATGGCAGCTCAGTTTGTTACACCGGACAAGATCAACTTTATGACGAAATATGGGAGGGGACTCATCTGTCTGCCTATGACAGAGGAAATGGCAAACAGGCTTAATCTTAACTTGATGACAATAGATGAAAATGACAAATTTAAGACGGCATTTACCGTATCTATAGATGCTAAAAAATATGTAACTACCGGCATTTCTGCTTATGATAGAGCTTATACTATTCAGGAGGCGATAAGACCAGATACAAAACCTGAAGATTTGAGTAGGCCCGGACATGTATTTCCCTTAAGGGCAAAAAAGGGTGGTGTTTTGGTAAGGGCGGGGCATACGGAAGGTTCTACGGACCTGTGCCGCTTGGCAGGGCTCATACCAGCAGGTGTGATATGTGAGATATTGAATGAGGATGGGACTATGTCTCGCCGTGCTCAGCTTATGGATTTTGCCTCTCGCTTTAATTTAAAGATTATTACTATTGCCGATTTAATAAAATATAGGTTAAAAAATGAAAGGTTGATAAAAAGAATGGTGGAAGCAGAGCTTCCTACTCAGTATGGTAACTTCCGTGTTATTGTCTATAAAAATGAGATAGATGATTTTGAACATATAGCTTTGGTAAAAGGAACAGTGGCTACAGAGGAACCCGTTTTAGTGAGAATGCATTCTTCCTGTCTTACGGGGGATACATTGGGTTCTTTAAGGTGTGATTGTGGTCAACAATTGCATCGTTCGATGGAAATGATAGAGAATGAAGGAAGGGGAGTATTGGTATATCTGCAACAGGAGGGAAGAGGTATTGGGCTTACAAATAAGATTAAGGCCTATACTTTACAGGATGAAGGATTGGATACGGTGGAAGCCAATATAAAATTGGGATTTAAGCCAGACTTGAGGAACTATGGTATAGGTGCACAAATTTTAGTAGATTTAGGCATAAAGAATATGAGACTTTTGACAAACAATCCTAAAAAAGTAATAGGATTGGAGGGATACGGTTTAAAAATTGTAGAGAGAGTGCCTATTGAGATAGAACCTAATGAAATAAACAGGCGTTATCTTAAAACAAAGAAGGATAAATTGGGGCATATATTAAATCGGGTTTAAGGAGTAATTATGAACATTGAGGGGAATTTGGATGCTGTAGGTTTGAAAATTGGTATTGTGGTAAGCAGGTTTAACAGTTTTATTACGGAAAGATTGGTGGAAGGAGCAATAGACGCTGTTGTAAGACACAATGGAAAGGAAGAGAATATTGCAGTGGTTAAAGTGCCGGGCGCATTTGAAATACCATATGTCTTGAATAGAATGGCAAATAGTAAAAAATATGATGGTATTATCTGTTTGGGTGCTGTAATCAGGGGAGCAACCCCACATTTTGATTTTATTGCCAATGAAACAATCAAGGGTATTAGTTCTGTGGCTTTAAAGGCGGATATTCCTGTAGCGATGGGTATCTTAACTACAGACACAATAGAACAGGCAATAGAACGAGCAGGAACAAAGATGGGAAATAAAGGGTTTGATGCCGCAGTGAGTCTTATAGAGATGGTCAATCTCTATAAGAAAATATAATAATGTCTCGGAGAAAGGCAAGAATAGCTGTTTTGCAGGCTTTATATGCTGATGCTAATGTGAATGAAATTGAAGAACATTTTACACCTCTTAAGGAGAAGGATAAGATTTTTGCTAAGGAGCTCTTTGATGGTGTAAAATCGCATCAAGAACATATAGATAGTATAATTAAGTGTTATTCTACTAAAAAATGGCAAAATTTATATATTGTAGATAAGAATATTTTACGCCTTGCTGTTTATGAACTTTTATTTTGTAAAGAGACCCCCTATAAGGTGGTAATTAATGAGGCGATAGAGTTAGCAAAGACATTTGGTGGTGAAAATACGCGGGCTTTTATAAATGCTGTTTTAGATAAGGTAAAAAAAGATGAAAGAAAGATTAATTCTCGCTCTGGACATCAAGGAGAGAGAAGCAATATACAGTTTAGTTAAAGAGGTTTTGCCTTTCATAGAATTTTTCAAGGTAGGTTCGGTGATCTTTACCCGTTTTGGACCGGGGCTTGTCTATGATTTGAAAGAAAAGGGATGTAAGGTATTTTTGGATTTGAAATACCATGATATACCCAACACTGTTTATGGGGCTTGTTATCAGGCGGCAAAAATTGGTGTGGATATGTTAACCGTCCATAGCCTGGGGGGATATAAGATGATGAAAAGTGCAATGGATGGAGTAAAAAGATATGAAGATGAAAAGGGGAAAAAGGGTCCGTTAGTTCTTGCTGTTACCATATTAACCAGTATAGGAGAGGAAGAATTGCATAGTGAGCTTCTCATTAGAGAAAAGTTGAAAGATGTGGTATTAAAGATGGTGGAGAATTCTTCTAATGCAGGCATTGATGGAATAGTTGCTTCGCAGAATGAAATTTCTCTTATTAAGGATTTTAATAAAGATATTATTACAGTGGTACCAGGAATAAGACCAAAATGGTCAGAAAAAAATGACCAGAAGAGGATTACCACCCCTTATGAGGCGATAAAGAGTGGTGCGGATTATATTGTTGTAGGTAGACCTATTTATACACATCTTCACCCTAAAGAAGCTGCATTGAAGATTGTTGAGGAGATGGACAGTGCTGAAAGCTGATGATGTTTTAAGTTTATATAAGAGATATGGAGCATTCATGGAAGGGCATTTTCTTTTGTCTTCTGGTCTGCACAGCCGTTATTATCTACAATCTGCACTTGTTTTGCAATATCCGTCTGTTGCCGAGATGCTGTGCAGCAGTTTGGCAGAAAAATTTTTAGATAAAAATGTAGATGTTGTAATTGCCCCTGCTGTGGGAGGTATTATTGTGGCTCATGAGGTGGCAAGAAGACTGAATGTTAAGGCTATTTTTACGGAGAGACAAAACGGTGTATTTACATTGAGAAGGGGATTTTCTATAGATAAAGGAGAAAAGGTATTGGTGGTGGAAGATGTGGTTACCACCGGTGGTTCAGTGGAAGAGGTTATAAATTTGGTGATAGAATATGGAGGAGAGGTGGTAGGACTGGGTGTACTGGTGGATAGAAGTGCAGATTTTGCACCTTCTATTCCCTATGCTTATTTGCTAAAGCTAAATATAGAAAATTATGAACCAAAAGATTGTCCATTGTGTAAAGAAGGCATGCCTTTAATTAAACCAGGAAGCAAAGGCTTAAGGAGGTAAAAATGGCAAAAGTAGGTGTTGTTTTGGCAGGTTCGGGTGTTATGGATGGTAGCGAGATTCATGAAGCTACACTTGCACTGTATTTTCTGGACAAAGCAGGTGCAGAAATTGTTTGTATGGCTCCAGATGTAGATCAGCTGGATGTTATTGATCACTTAAAAGGTGAGCCATCGGATGAGACGAGAAATGTTTTGGTGGAGGCAGCAAGAATAGCAAGAGGGGATATCAAAGATATAAAAGAAATCAAAGCCTCAGGTTTGGATGCTTTAATCTTTCCTGGTGGATATGGTGCTGCAAAAAACCTGTGCAATTTTGCGGTAAAAGGTGCAGATTGCACTGTAAATCCTGATGTAGAAAGATTAATCAAAGAAATACATGAAGCAGGCAAGCCAATAGGATTTATTTGTATTTCCCCTGTTATCGCCGCCAAAGTGTTACATGCAGAAGTGACTATAGGCAGTGACAAGGATACTGCAGCTGCCATTGAGAAGATGGGCGGAAAACATGTGGTAAGAGATGTAGATGATATTGCTTTTGATGAGAAAAACAATGTAGTTTCTACTCCTGCTTATATGTTAGGACCTTCCATTTCTAAGGTTGCTTTGGGAATAGGAAGATTAGTAGACAAGGTGTTAGAGTTGGCTTAAGTGATTGAGGATTGGATAAGGGAGGCAAAAAAGAATCATAAGGTAGGCATAGTTCTTTTGCATAATGGCATAGTAAGAGCAACATCAAAAAAGGGTGATGTTGTAAACGGACTGATAGTAAAGGCAGATAAAAAAAAGATAAATGATATAGAAAACGAAGCAAGGAGAGAAAAGGGCATTTTTTATTGCAAAATAAAAATAAATGAAGGGAAACTAAAAGTAGGCGAAGACATTATGCAGGTGCTTGTAGCTGCAGATTTTAGAAAAAATTGTTTCCCTGTGATGGAAAAGATTATAGGTGAGGTTAAAGAGACAATATCCGAACAAGAGATATGAAACAACAGATCGTAAAAAGAATATTGGAACATTATAAAAATCCCAGTGTAGAATTGGATTTTTCTACTCCCTTTGAGCTTTTGATAGCTGCGATGCTGTCTGCAAGATATACCGATAAAAAGACAAATATTGTAACAAAAAGGTTGTTTTCTGCTCTTCATAGTCCGCAGGATTTTGTGAATGCAGGAGAAGAAAAGATTAAAAAATATATATCTTCTGTAAGTATGTATGAAACTAAAGCAAAATATATATATGGAATGTGTAAAATACTGGTTTCTGAATATGATGGAGAGGTGCCTAAGAGCCGTGAAGAGCTTATAAGATTGCCCGGGGTGGGAAGAAAGGTGGCAAATATGGTTTTGTCTTGCGCCTTCAGCATTCCCGCAATTTCTGTGGATACCCATGTAGCCAGAGTTGCCCAAAGACTTTCCTTGTCTCAACAAAAAAAACCAGAGAAGATAGAAGAAGATTTGATGCACATCTGTCCCAAAGAAAAGTGGAAGGATTTGTATTTAGGCATGATTCTTTTAGGTAGATATATCTGTAAAGCAAGAGAGCCTGAGTGTGAAAAGTGTTTCTTAAAAGATGTGTGTCTGGAGAAGAAATAATAAATAATTATTTTCCTGAAATAAAGAAAGAAACTATTCAAACATATCGCCAATTTTTTTAACATGCCTGTGTTTAATTCAAGAAAAGTTATTGTAGGGGTGTCGGGCGGCATAGATAGTTTTTATACCTGTCTGTTATTGAAGGAATGGGGTCTTGCAGTTAAAGCTGTGATGCTCAAGTTTTCTTCGCAAGACGAGGAGAGAGGAAGACTTTTGCATGAGAAACTTGACAAACTAAACATAGAATTGATAGTGAAAGATGCCGAATCCGTTTTTCAAGAAAAGGTGGTAAAATATTTTGTGGAAAGTTATAAGAAAGGTTTTACGCCTAACCCCTGCATCGCGTGTAATAGCAAGGTAAAATTTCCATTGCTTTTTGAGGAAGCTGATAAGGAAGAGGCTCTTTTTGTGGCTACCGGACACTACGCTAATATATGTAGAAAAAATGACAGCTTTTCTATTGTGAGAGGGAGAAACAGAGACCAATCTTATTTTTTGTGCGGCTTAGATCAAGATATGCTTAAGCGGCTGGTATTTCCTTTAGATAATTATAAAAAGAAATGGATAGGAGAACAGATTTTGGATTTTGGTTTTCACGATTTTATAGAGAGTAAAGATTTGTGTTTTGTATACAAAAATTACAGGACATTCATTGAACAATTTTTCCCTTCGAAGGAAGGAGAAATATTAGATACAAAGGGCAATGTTGTTGGCTGCCATCATGGTATTTCTCATTACACCATTGGACAGAGAAAAGGAGTAAAGGTGGGTAATACTCCGCGGTATGTTATAAAGATAAATGTAAAAAAAAATAGAATCATTGTAGGGGAAGAAAAAGAACTCTATAATAGAGTGTTCCTTGTTAAAGATTGCAACTTGTTTGTGAAGAAGAATTTTTTTAGAGGAAGAGAGGTTTTGTGCCAGGTGCGTTTCAAAACCAGACCCAAAAAGGCTATGATAGATATAAAAGATAATGAGTGCGTAGTCAGATTAAGAGAAAAAGAGAGAGCAGTTACTTCCGGTCAATTTGCCGTATTTTATTTTGATGATACATTGTTGGGGGGAGGATGGATATACCGTATCGTAAAATAAGGAAGAATATACTAAATCACTTTCGCTATGAAAGGTACTTGTTAGACATAGCGAAATTTATCAAGTTTAATCCTTATGATAGGGTGTGCGTGGTCTATAAAACTGTAAATTATTTAAAATCCCTTGTGCTTGAAAGTCTAAACTCCAAAGAGAATTTTACAGAATACAATATAGAGGAAGAGGAGGACATACAGTTTGAGGACAAATACGATATTTTTATTCTTTTTTTGATGGCTCATGCTTTAGGTGATGAAAAATTGGGAAAATTATTAGGAGACATTAAAGAGGCTTTGGTGAGCGACGGCAGCGTTTTTGTTGTTGATTATGCTCAGCCCAAAGGTATAGCAGGCAATTTTTTTAAGTTTGTCTTGAATATAACGGACAAAGATGCTTGTAGATATTTGGATAGAGGGAATGAAATTTTCAATAAATGCGGATTTACAGAGCAGGGGAGGGTCATTCTTAAGAGAGGATGTATAAAGGTAATACATTTTAAAGCAGGCTCACTATTAGAGGAAGGCTGACAATTGTAAACAGCATATTTAATGAGAATTTAACCTCTTTAGGATGAGAAGAAGAAATACTGAAATTACTTATGCTCATTTAGAGGTTTTGCTTCTTCTATGAGCATTATAGGAATATCTTCCTTTATAGGATAGATAAGCTTACACCTCTCGCATATAAGACCATCTTTTTCTTTGGTCAATTTTAACTCTCCCTTACACTTTGGGCAAACCAGGATTTCCAAAAGTTCCTTAGAAATCATTTCAAAAACATCCGAGCTGACATTCTATTAGCTTAATGTGCAACTTGTTTACAAGTTTTCCTACTTCTTTTGGTGACACATTAAAGTCTTTTGCTGTTTCCATACATTGTTTGCAGGTTATCTTTTCGTCTTTTGCCGCCTTTAGGATAGCTTCTTCTATTTTTTCTACACTTTCCATGCAAATTATATTACCTTGCATTGAGAACACCTGTCAAGCAAAAAAAAAGGATAAAAAGGGATCAGACCTGACCCCTTTAGTCCCTTCTAAGTTGAAAATTTAAAACCTTTTTGAAAAACTTTTAAACAAGCATCTACTACTTCAGGGTCATAAAGGATGCCTCTGTTTTCTGATATTTCCTGCAGTGCTTTGTCTATACCCAGAGCGGGTCTGTAAGGCCTGTGAGAAGACATAGCCTCAACCACATCAGCCACACCCAAAATCCTTGCTTCCAGTATAATCTCTTTACCTTTGAGACCATTTGGATAACCAGAACCATCCATCCTTTCATGGTGTTGAAGTATAGTTTGTGCTACCTGTGCCGGAAAATCTATATTTTTTATTATCTCATAACCTACTTGAGGATGGGTTTTGATCATGTTGAATTCAATCTCACTTATTTGACCAGGCTTACTTAAAATAGCGATAGGAATAGAAATTTTGCCAATATCATGGATAATTCCTGTTATCCGAACCCAGTTAATCCTCTCTTTAGAAAATCCCATTTCTTCAGCAATAGCACATGCAAGCTCAGCTACCCTCCGCTGATGTCCGGCAGTGTAAGGGTCTCTCATCTCTGTCATAAGCGCCATGGCGTTTATGACCTCTTCCATGATTTTTTGTAGTTTTTTATAACTCTGTTCTAACTCCTTTGTCTTCTTTTCAACCATCTTCTCCATGTCACGGGCATAATGTTCTTTTATCGCAGTTTCTATCTCTAATTCTCTCTCACGGGCAGAAAGTCCCCTATGCAAATAGAGAAATTCTATCCCTCTTTTTACAGAAGTGATAAATTCCTCTAAGGAAAAGGGTTTTTTCAAGTAATCAAACACTCCTAATTTCAAAGCATCTATAGCTTTTTCATAATCGCCATGCCCGGTAATGATAATAGACACAAAATCATCTGTAATTTCCCTGCATCTTTCCAGCATCTCCAGACCATTCATGTTCGGCATCTTGATATCTGCTACAACGACATCTATATGACTGCCTTTAAAAAATTCTAAACCCTCTATACCATCATAGGCAACATCCACTCTCCATCCTTCTTTTTCCAGTTCCCGCTTCAGATGGTGGCATAACCCTCTCTCATCTTCCACTATCAAAATGCGCTCTTTTACAGGTTCTCTCTTTGCTCTTTTCTGCTGAATACGAAACACAACCATGCTTAATTCTTTTAAAGAGATAGGTTTTCTTAAGAAATCTACTGCTCCCAGACGCATGGATTCTATTGCTTTCTCTTCATCACCGTAACCCGTGATTATAATAACCTCTACATCTATCTTTTCTTCTCGGATTTTCTTCAACAGGATAAGCCCATTTATCTCCGGTATACGAATGTCTAAAAGCATCAAGTCATAAGCCCTATTTTCCTTCTGAGCATCTCTTAACTTTTCCAAAACACCAGATGCTCGTATGCTGCAATCAACTTCATAATCTTCTTTCTCCAGTTCTCTTTTTAGACGCTGGCAGATTTCTATCTCATCATCAACAATAAGTACTCTCATTTCCTGCCTGCCTTTTTAAACCGATGAATATTAAGCTGCTCAATTCCTTCCTTTACAGAGATAATGAGTTCATTTAGGGGAAAAGGCTTTTTCAAATAATTAAAGGCACCTAATTTCAAAGCCTTCATAGCTTTTTCATAGTCACCGTGTCCGGTAATGATAATAGACACAAAATCATCTGTAATTTCCCTGCATCTTTCCAGCATCTCCAGACCATTCATCTTTGGCATCTTAATATCAGTAATCAGCACATCAATTTTATTTTTCTTAAAATAATTCAGACATTCCTCTGCACTGTATGCCGCTTTTACCTTCCATCCTTCCTTTTCCAGTTCTCGTTTAACAAGCCTTGCCAGTTCCCTCTCATCATCTACCACCAAAATATTGTAAAGCTCCTGTTTTTTTAACAGTTCCTCCACCTGGATTACCACTGTATCCAATTCATTTAGAGAAATGGGTTTTTTCAGGTAATCCCTCGCCTTCAGGCGGATAGCCTCAATTACCTTCTTTTCATCACGATAGCCACTTATAATAATCACTTCAATGCCTAACTTGTCTTTTCTAATATGAGAAAGGAGACTAAGTCCGTTTATCTCTGGCATCTGTATGTTGAGAAGCAAGAGATGAAATGGTTTGTTATTCTTTTTTGCTTCCTTTAATTTTTTTAGAGCATGAGAAGACGAAGTTTCATAATCAACACTATAACCCTCTTTCTCCAACTCTCTCTTTAGACGCTGGCAGATTTCTATCTCATCATCAATAATAAGTATTCTCATTCCTTCACAGGCAATGCTATTTTAAAGCTTGCACCCTTCATCTCATTATCCTCTACCCAGATTTTACCCTTCATTCGGGTTATAATACCATAAGTGATAGAAAGACCCAGACCAGTGCCTTCGCCCACCTCCTTTGTGGTAAAAAATGGTTCAAATATCTTCGTCTTAATTTCATCTGGCACCCCATACCCATTGTCTGCAAACTCAAAGACTACATTGTTGCCCTTTCTTGAGGTACTGCATCTGATTTTCTTCTGAAAACTTATTCCTTCTTTTTCTGCTTCAATACCCTTTTCATCCAGAATTTGACGAGCATTGGTGAGTATATTCACAAATGCCTGCTCTATCTGATTTGGTTCCACCTCAACTAAGGGTAAATTCTTCTCTATCTCGTATGAAACAGAGATATTATGCACCCTGAATTGTTCCTCTATCAATGTAAAAGCATTACTCAAAAGCTGTTCAGGCTTAACAGTTTTTACCTCTTCCGGCTGTCTGGCAAATATACGCATATGACTGATAATCTTGTCTATCCGTTTAACATTTTGCATTATATCTTTCAAATCCTGAGGAAGAAGACCGAAGTTTAAACGCTTTTTATCTATATCTCTCAACAGCCCCTCTGTAGCAGTAGAGATAATGGTCAAGGGCTGGTTTATCTCATGAGCTATTGCTGTAGCCATCTCACCCAGAGAAGAGAGTCTTGAGGTATGCACCAATTGCATCTCCAACTTTTCTCTCTCCTGTTGTGCTTTCTTTCGTTCTGTTATATCTATACCTCCCATGTAGATTATTGGTTTACCATTTAAGGAGAAAGATGAGGTGGCAGAAACATTACAAGCAAAAGCGCCCCTTCCTGGTATCTCTGTTGTGATTTCAAAATTCTTAATTTTCCCTTTTTCAGATACCTCATGTATAATTTCATCTATCTTTTCCTGGGGTAAATATTCATAAATAGATGTGCCTTTTACCTTCTTTCTAACAATTTCCTCAAATGCCTCATTTGCATCTATGATTTTTCCTTCTTTGTTTATGAGAATCTGAAAGTTAGGAGAGGTTTCCATCAAATGGCGAATATAATCTCGTTCCCTTATCAACTCCTTTTCTGCTCGTTTTCTTTCAGTAATATCCTCCAGTGTTTCCATCGCACCTACAATTTCACCGTTTATATCTGTAATAGAATTAGCGGTAAAACGAAGCCATTTTTTTATCTCAGGAAAGAAATCTATTGCTTCATAAGCCCCATCAATTAAGGAAGACTTTCTGTATTTGTCTTTATAATTCTTTTCAACCTCCTCTTCTGATGCTCCATCTACAATCAAATCTGCCATACACGGTCTTTTTTCAGTATAAAATGCCCTCCATTGTTCATCAGTTCCCATTATCTCTTCCTCTTTTATGCCGGTGAGGGACTCCAGAGCCTTGTTCCAGTAAATTACTCTATGTTTATTGTCAATTACAAAAGAAGGTATGGAATTTCCATGAACTATCTGTGAAATCTTTCCTTTTTCTTCCTCTTTTTTTTCGCAAATAGACCCGATGACATAAGAGACTACCACCAGAAAAACAGCACGAATTATATCACCTGAGATGTTTGTGCTCAGGAATAAAAGATGGCTGAGAATTAAAACCACAGCCAAAAACACAGCTATGAACAAACCTTTTCTTCGCCACCAGAGAGAAGAGAGAATGACAGGAATATAGAAGAAGTGAATAAAGATAGTTTCAGTCTTAAATACCGCATGAAAATAGTAAATTAAAACACAGGAAAGGACTATAAGGACAGCTATAGTCAAAATCTTAAATCTTTCACTCATAATCATACTTTTATAAAAATTAAGTCTAATTTATTTATATCACCTTTTGACATAATAATCCTTTTAATATAATAATCAAACCCAATTACAACCAACTTAAACAGCAAAAACCGTTCCAAAAATGAAAAATTTAGCCTCTGGATTACCACCGATTTACACAGATAAACATGGGGGGAGTTGATAGTTATATAGAAAAGCCATAAACTAATTATTCTGAAGCAAAGAAGAATTTAAGCCTCTGGATTCCCGCATTCGCGGGAATGACAGAGGGAAAGGTAATTCTGAAGTAGAAAGGAAGAATATTAGCCACAGATTAGCACCGATTTACACAGATAAACATGAGGAAAAAACATTGTTTTTTCCAAACGCATAATATTTCGTATTTTCTTAACATAAATTTTCATAATGCGACAGAAAAAGAAAGAAAATGTTGTAT
>JAGGSB010000007.1 GCA_021159305.1 Deltaproteobacteria bacterium
TCATAATGCGACAGAAAAAAAAGAGAGAGAAAATGTTGTATTCTCATCTCCCTTGCCCCCTACTTTCCCCCCTGAGGGGGAATACAAGGGAGGGGTCTATCCTCCGTTATTCTGCACCATCCTGTCATTCCGTGCTTGACACGGAATCTGGAGTCTGGAGTCTGGATTCCCGCGTGCGCGGGAATGACCATTCGCACTGTTTTTAGCATATCTTGGCGTTTTCTATCAACTATATGCTACTTTCCACTTACACTTCCACTTCCACTATTTGCTATTTTCATTCATCAATGCAGACTACTCTATTTCTTCCCTGCTGTTTTGCTTTATAAAGAGATGTATCTGCCATCTTTATTGCAGCTTCTAAATCTATATCTCGGGAAGGCTCAACTTCAGCTAAACCAATACTTATGCTAACAGTTAAACCTTTATCGTCAATATTAAAAGGTTTTTCGCAAATACATCTACGCAAGCGTTCGGCAATTTCCTTAACAATTTCTTTATCGGCCTTAGAGATACCAATCAAAAACTCTTCTCCTCCGTATCTACCAACAACATCATAAGACCTCAACTGGGATTTTATCCTGTTCACTACCTCAACCAAAACCTTATCTCCTGCATCATGCCCATATCTATCATTAACCTTCTTGAAATGGTCAATATCCAGCATAAACAAATAAAAAGGAGTTCTTTTACGGCTCGCTCGGGAAAGTTCCCCCTTTAGTCGGTTTAAAAGCTCTCTTCTATTCAAAATCTTAGTGAGACCATCCAGTGTAGCCAAAATATAAAGTTTTTGATTTGCCTCCTTTAATGCCTGTTCAAGTTTAATAATTCTAAGCCCTACATTTATTCGGGAAAGCAGCTCCTCTTTGTCAAATGGTTTTGTTAAATAATCGTCTGCTCCTGCTTTAAGTCCTTTGACAATATCCTTCTTTTCTCCCTTTGCCGAAAGAAATATAATATAAACATAATGTGATGTCTCTGCTTTTCTTATTTTTTTACACAACTCTAAGCCATTCATCACAGGCATCATCCAATCAATGACGAGCAAATAAATATTTTTCTTTTCTCTTTGAAAAATCTCCCATGCTTCCTGACCATCTTTTGCAACTAAAACCTCATATCCTTGATTTTGCAATATCCTTTGCAAAAGCAGACGAGAAACAGTTTCATCTTCTACTATTAAAAATTTCATAAAAAACTCTATTTTTTACGGCAAATCGTAGATTTGTCACATTAAATCTCTTGAATTACTATCATATTTTTCCCTGCTGTTTTTGCTTTAATGAGACATTCATCAGCTTTTTTTATTATCTCTTTAGGCTCATGATTTAATGTGCTCACAAAAACTACCCCCATACTCACAGTAATATTCACGCATTTATTATCTATCTCAAAGGGCTTTTCACAAATCGCCATATGAAAGCGCTCAGCAAGTTTATAAGCCATATCCTTTTCTTCTGCTGGCACAATCATCAAAAATTCATCTCCACCATATCTACCCATTGCATCATAAGGCCTACAGCAAGTTCTAATTCTTCTAGCCGCCTCGCGCAGCACTTTATCTCCTGCATCATGCCCATATCTATCATTTGTTTCTTTAAGATTATCAATATCCAGCATCATTACACTAAATAAATATTTCTCACGGGTTGCGCGATCCACCTCTTCCCTTAATCGCCTAAATATTCCTCTTCTATTCAACACTTTCGTAAGCTCATCGCTGAGAGAAAGACATTCAAGTTTTTTTCGTAATTTTCTCTGTCGCTTATCAATTTCTATCACCCTTTTCCCTGACCTTATTCGAGATAAAAGTTCATGAGGGTCAAAGGGCTTGGGAATATAATCATCTGCCCCTGCTTCAAGACCTATTACAATATCTTCTCTCCTTTCTCTCACTGTAATAAAAATTAAGTATACATAATGAGATAGCTCCAAATTCCTTATTTTCTTGCACAATTCCAAACCATCCATCTTTGGCATAAGCCAATCAGTGATAACCATATCAATTTCTTCTCTTTTCTCTTGAAAAACATTCCAGGCTTCCAGACCATTATTGGTAAGAATTACTTTATAGCCTTCCCTTTCCAGAAGTTTTTGCAGAATTAACTGAGTAATTTCATCATCTTCTGCAATAAGAATCTTCACCCTTTCTCCCATCCTGGTTGTGATATAAACTCTTTAAAGTTATTGAATTCCTCTTTCAGCTGTTCGTAAATCTCTTCTATACCTTCCGATTTAGTCTCTTTCCCCATCTTTTCTATCTCAAATGATAGTTCATAAATCCTCATTAAACCTAAATTACCAGATGCTCCCTTCAAACTATGGGCAACCTCATCAATAGTTTTAAAATCCTTTTTCTGTATGGCAGAAGAAATCTCTTCCAATTTTTCACTACAATCTTTCTTAAATAGTTCCACCAATTCCTTTAAAAACTCCTTATCTCCATCTACCATCTCTAATGCTTTATTTAAGTCAACTGCTGGTTTTTGCATATTCCCTCCAATTACAGTTTTTCCTTTAGAATATCTTCTATTATTTTAAACAATTCTTGAATCTTAATAGGTTTTGTTGTATATCCATCCATCCCCGCGGAAAGACATTTTTTTTCATCTTCCCTGAAAGCATGAGCGGTAAGGGCAACAATGGGAATATGTTTACCTGTTATTTTTTCTTTTTCTCTTATTTCTTTAGTGGCTTCTAACCCATCCATCTCTGGCATCTGGACATCCATAAGCACAAAATCAAACCCGTTTTTCTCTATCCATTCTACCGCCTCTCTACCATTGTTTGCAACTGTTGCCTTCCAGCCCTGCTTTTCTAAAATCCTCACTGCCAATTTCTGATTGATTAAATTATCTTCTGCTAACAAAACCTTTAAGGGCTTACCTTTAAGTGCAGACTCAATTTTTGTCTCCGACACTTTTGCTTTTTCTTTTTTTACTAAAGCACTTACAATGCTGTTATAAAGTTTGGAGCGTCTCACGGGTTTTATTAAGACATCCGAAATTCCCAATTCTTTAGCCCTTTTTCTATCACCTTTCTCTTCGGCTGAACTCAAAAGAATAATAGGCGCATCAGTATATTTCGGCATCTGCTTTATCTTTTTTGCTACCTCAAATCCATCCATGCCCGGCATACTCTTATCCAACAAAATCAACTGATAAGAATTATTTTTTAATTGTTTTAAGGCAGAAAAACCATCTTCTACCCCTGTTGATAAAAAATTCCAGCCTGAGACTATCTCCCTCAAAATTAGACGATTTGTAGCATTATCATCTACAATTAAAACCCTGAGATTTCTTATCTCTGGTGGGGCAACATCCTCTTTTTCCTTTGCTTTTTCAACTACAGAACAAGAAATAGTAAAATAAAAATTACTTCCTTTCCCTATCTCACTTTCTACCCAGATTTTACCCCCCATCTTCTCTACTAATTGTTTTGAAATAGTAAGCCCCAATCCTGTGCCTCCATATTGTCTGGTGGTAGAATTATCGGCCTGGGTAAAACTCTCAAATATTTTTGCCTGTTTTTCTTTAGGAATACCAACCCCTGTATCAGAAACACAAAACCTTAAAATTGCTCTGTTATTTTTTCTCTCTTCTGTTTTTACATCAACCACAATTTGACCTTTTTCTGTAAATTTTATGGCGTTGCCGATAAGATTAACCAGGATTTGACGCAGTCTTGTAGGATCACTGATAATGTATGCTGGTATTTCTGGATTTATATGACATAAAAGCTCAAGTCCTTTTTTAGATGCCTGGGTTGCCAAACTGATAGTTGTTACCTCTATAACATCTCTCAAATCAAATTCTGTTTCTTCAATTTCAAGCCGTCCGGATTCAATCTTAGACAAATCCAAAATATCATTTATAATACCCAACAAATTGTCTGCTGAAATTTTTATCATCTCCACATATTCTTTTTGCTCATCGTAAAGTGAAGTGCCGGAGAGAAGCTCGGACATGCCTACTATAGCATTCATAGGTGTTCTAATTTCATGACTCATACTGGCAAGAAACTGACTCTTTGCCTGGTTAGCTTCTTCTGCTGCTTTTTTAGCTTTTTCTAATTCTTTCTCCGCCTTTTTCCGCTCGGTAATGTCTCTTAATATTCCTACCGCATTCCATTTACCTTTTAATTTTACTGCAGAAAGAGAAAGCTCTACAGGAAATTCTGCTCCATCTTTTCTAAATGCAGTCAATTCCAGAGTTTTTCCAAGAGCCGCGCCTTCTCCTGTAATCTGAAATCTTTTAAATCCTTTTGAATAAGTTTCATAAAACCTTTCAGGAACGATAAACTTATGCAAATATTTTCCTATAGATTCCTCTTTCGTATAGCCAAATATCCTTTCCGCAGCCTCGTTCCAATATGAAATATTTCCTTCATTATCCATCATAATGATGGCATCCCGAGCAGAAGTGCTTATAGTTCGGAATTTCTCTTCACTCTCCCGTAGTATTTCCTCCGCCTTTTTCCGCTCGGTAATGTTGTTTAATGCTATAGCAAAGAAAAAACCCGAGAACCAAAGACCAATAATAAAAATTATAGGTCTAAGCAAAGCGTAAGAATAAGGAGATATAAACAAGGCCCGGGGGAGAAAGATCAGCATTGAAATTGAAACAATCACTATTACGCCTTTTATTCTGAATTTATAAGCTGCATATAATACGGGTATAGAAAACAAACTCCTGTGCAAATCATGGGGCATATTAAGAATAACCCAGTTCGGAACCTCCCCACCCATAAGAGTTATTATGTTGGGAAGATAGTAAAATACCGCAAGGACTATCATAATGACGGTGATATACCATAGATGGGGATTTCTCCATCCACTCATCTTTTTACTCATTTTTCTTATGCTGCTCCCCGTTGACCCTTGACCTTTTTTCTGTCATTTATATAAACCTACTGCTATTTTTAAAGCATCATCTATTTCTTCCATCGTATCTTGTGACAATCTTCCATAACTTCCGATTATTCTTTTTTTATCAATAGAGCTTATATGCAAGAGCAAACCTTCTAAGACTTATAATAATATTATAAGTCAATACTTTAATTATTACAAGAAAAGATGTTAATAGATAACAACCAAGTTGGGAAAACACCATCTTTCACCTCTATTTTTTTAATTGAAATGCATTCTAACATACTTCATCTTCTATTCAAAGTTGACATTTACATTATAGCGTGTTAAGGAAAAGTATGAAAATTTTGATATTCATTTTATTTGTTTTTCTATTTTTTATTCAGGCTAAACCATCTTTTTGTGATATATATTATTATGTAGATGAAAGTGGAATATCTCATTTCACAGATTATTCTGTAAGCAAAAAAAGCAAACTAATCATAAAGAGCAGAAAGAAAAAATCCCATGTTTCAGGGAAATATAGCAACTATATATCCCAGGCTGCTAAAAGGTTCAATTTAAACCCTCATTTAATAAGAGCGGTGATTAAGGTAGAATCCGACTTTTGTCCAAAAGCTGTATCCAAACATGGTGCACTGGGACTCATGCAGATTATGCCAAAAACAGCTAAAGAATTAAGTCTCAAAAACCCATTTTGTCCAAAAGAAAATATCATGGCAGGAACAAGATATTTGAAACAAATGTTAGATTTATTTAACGGAGATTTAAAATTAGCTCTGGCTGCATATAATGCTGGTCCAGACAAGGTTATATCTGATAACAATCAAATTTCTGGAGAGACACGCCGTTATGTAGAAAAGGTTTTAAATTATCTGAACCGATATAACAAAAAAAGCAAGATTGCCTATGGAAAACAAAACCTTTAAGGCAATTCAAATAGTGAAACGGTGTTGTTGTAAATGGTTCTGGACAACTCTTCTTCACCTATATCAAGAACATCGCTCAATGCCTTCAATGTATACCTTGTGAATGCTGGTTCATTTCTCTTGCCCCTCATGGGCACTGGTGCAAGATAAGGTGCATCTGTTTCTACAAAGAGTTTGTCCAATGGTATTTTTATTACACTTTCACGCAAATCTTTGGCATTTTTAAATGTAATCATTCCCGAGATAGAAAAGTAACAATCCCTTTCCTTTGCCCAATCTAAAAGATATTTGCTGCCGTTATAAGAATGTAAAATGATTTTGTAGTCTTTTCTACCCAATATTTCTATTATGTCATTTTCTGACTCTCTTACATGAACGGACAATGGTTTTTTGTAATCATAGGCAATATCCGCCAATCTTTTAAGTACTTTTTTTTGTATATCAGGAGATGAAAGGTTGTAATGATAATCTAATCCTACCTCTCCTATGCCTATGCATTTAGGATGATGAAGCAGTTTTTCTACCTCTAAGAATGTTTTTTCCTTTGCCTTCTTTGCATCATGAGGATGAACACCTATAAAGAAATATACTTGTTCGTAGTTTTGAGCTATATTTACGACCTTCTGAAAAAACTGCGGTTCCGTGGCAGCGGTAAGTATATAGATTATCCCTGCTTCTTTTGCTCTCTGTAAGACAGAAGGCAAATCCTCATTAAACTCTTCATCATCTAAATGGCAGTGGGTGTCAATGATCTTCATTCTATATCGTAGCGTTTTAATTGTTTTAAAACATAGTTCCTTATTTCATCTACCGGAGGATGTGTTTTGATTAATTTTCCCTCTTTTATAGCTGGTTTTAGTAAGTCTTCCATCATTCCTCCGCAAAAACAGGTCTCCCTTTTTTCTGTAAAAGGTACGACTTTTGAATTGAGACATCTATCGCATCTTAGAAGGCTTTTTGAGCCGGATTTTTTCCCTTTTTTAGCGATGGGTTTTCCCTCTATCTCCATTATGTCCATGGAAAAATCTATAGTAGGGGCATTGCTTATGGATGTTCCCACCCCAAAGCCATCTGCATATTCCATTATGTCTTTTATTTTTTCTTCATCCAATCCACCCGAGACATACAACTTTACATGATTGTATCCCCTCAAATTCAGTTCCCATCGTGTCTCTTTTAGTATTTCTCTCATACTTCCTCTACGGGAAGAGGGTGTGTCCAATCTTACCCCATTCAACCTCTCTTTTAACGCTTCTGCTACTCTCAATGTTTCAAATTTTTCATCGTTATATGTGTCTATTAATGCGACACGAGGCACATCTTTTTCTATCACTTCGTCAAAGGCTTTTACTGCTTCTACCGTGTCTCCAAATACGAGTATTAAGGCATGGGGCATGGTGCCAGAGGCTTTTTTCCCCATCTTCTCTCCAGCTAAGGAGACGGAAAACCCATCGCACCCTCCTATGTAAGCAGCTCTTTCTATCATGGGTGCAATAGTGGGATGCATGCGCCTTGTGCCAAAACTCAACACTGTTTTTTCATCTGCTACCTTCCTGATGCGAGCCGATTTCGTAGTTATGCCGCTGGCTTCACATAAAAAACCCAATAATGCCGTTTCATATACAGAAAAATCGGTATACATACCTTCTATTTCCATCACCGGATCATAAGCGGCAAACAACGTTCCTTCATCCAATATTCTCACATTCACATTTTTACCTTCAAGCAGGGTGAGTGCTTCTTCTACTCCGCCCAATGCAGCCCATTTGTAATTCTTGGGTAATTTTTTTGCCCTGAATTCTGCTTTTACCCATCTGTCTACTTTTTTTTCTTTGATTACCTGAACTGCGCGATCAAAATAAATATCCGTTGTTTTTCCCTGTTTTATCTCTTCATCTGTAGCGATATAAAACATATTATCCTCCTTAAATCAGATTGACCCTTAATACTTCTTTAAATTGTTTTAAAGCACAGGCCTTCCCTCCCTCATCTATGGAAGCTATGCAATTTAAGGGAATGCTTACCTTGTATCCCCTCAAAACTGCACTGGATGTCGTATACATTATACAGATATTGGAAACACATCCAACAATAGTTAGCTCATCTACATTCAGCTGCTTTAGCAAACTTTCCAGCTCCGTTTGATAGAAACCGTCGTATGTAGTTTTTTCTATAATAAAATCTTCCTTTTGGGGAGACAGTTCTTTTACAACTTTTGCACCTTCTGTGCCTTTTACGGCATGTTTAGGCCAGATTTTAAATTCTTTATCATCCTCTGTATGAGAATCGCATA
>JAGGSB010000008.1 GCA_021159305.1 Deltaproteobacteria bacterium
TAGAGGATACCAGAGCAAAATCCGGTCCCTGCAAGGGTGAGTATTGGGGACTGCCATGGCCCTGCTGGTTAGATACCCATTGCGGCACACCGCTGTTGTATGATTCAAGCAAACCGGTAAAAGATGGCGGACATGACATCAGAGCAAAATGGGGATCTAAGGTGAAAAAAAATAAAACCGGAAAGCATGTGGGAGACAGTCTCCTACGTGGTGACCATCCTGTTCCTCAGGCTACATACAACGGTGTTAAATTTGGCTTGGATCTGAGTTTGACAGCGATAAGGCAAGCGCTGGCTAAGGGTGAACCACCTACCGGAAGAGGTAGGGCGAGGATATGGGCCTGGAACCTGCCAGATCCTGTGCCTGTTCATAGAGAACCCATAGAGTCACCAAGGCCAGATTTAATAGAGAAATATCCTACCTATAAAGATAAGCCCAAATTTTACAGAGTGCTTACGAAATATAAAACCTTACAGCAGCAGAGAAAGAACCTGGGAGATAAGTATCCCATCGTCCTTTCCTCTGGTAGACAGGTAGAACACATGGGTGGTGGAGCAGAGACAAGAAGCTGTCCTTATTTAGTGGAACTTTCTCCCTGCGTATATGTAGAGATTCACCCCAACTTAGCCAAAGAGATAAGCGTAAGAAATGGGGATTTTGTATGGGTAGAGACACTGAGAGGAAGATGCAGGGTAAAGGCGATGGTTACCAAGAGAGTAGCATATGATAAGCTGAGAAAGATAGCATTTATTCCCTATCATTGGGCAGGTGTATTTGAAGGAAAATCCTATGCAGACAGGTATCCCAAGAATCCAGATGGAACACCTACCGTAGCATTGGCAGTGGGTGATTCTGTGAATATTATCACTGTAGATGGTTATGATTATACAACCCAGATGCAGGAGACAAAGGTTGCTCTGTGCAAGATATACAAAGCATAGGAATAGATGATGGAGTTGGAAACGATTAAGAAGAGAAGAGAAATATATGCTTTTCTATCTCGTCTGTTTTTAGAAGCACCGCCTGAAGAATTGGCTGATGATATGGTTAATGGTGATTTCTTCACTCAATTTGAGTCTTTTGTTTTAAACGATGAAATGAAAGAGGGAATAAAAACAGTTAAACAATGGGTGAAGAACCACAGTAGCGTCTCCCAAGTTCAAGAGTGTTTAAAAGATGAATTTGAGAGCCTGTTTGTGGATCCGACGCAGGCTGTGGTTACACCTTATGAGACAAAATATGTAAAAGGCAGGACTGGGGAAGTGCTTTTAAGAGTAAAAGAGACATATTTAAAGGCGGGTTTAGAAAAGTCTGAGAAATGTGTGGAAACTGAAGATCACATTGCATTAGAATTAGATTTTATGAAATATCTGTGTGATAAAGAGATAGAAAATTTTGAGAAAGAAGATTTCCCGAAATTTTTAAATTTACAAAAGGAATTTCTAAAGGAATTGTTAAAGTGGATTCCCTTTGTTTGCAAAGAGATTTCAGTTTCTGAAAAGGCATCCTTTTATAAAGGAATATCAAAAATTGCAACAGGTTTCTTAAATTATGAAAGAAGCCTGTTAGAAAGTGGAGGATAAGGAGGTTTATATGAATGGAACGGAAGCTCAGAGATTGCCGGGTTCATATCTGCTATGGTTGATAATATCACTGATAGTATTGGCAATTGGTGGTATTACAGGTTTATATAGCTGGTTTATACCTGGTTTGCATCATATATCTCGAGATATAGTAACAGGTGTTTTGCTTGCCTCTTATACTTACTTTGTGGGTATTACCACAGGCTTGTGTGTGATAGCTGCGTTAGGACACCTGTTTGGTTTTGATGTTTATGAAGCGGCAACATCCAGAGCGGCATGGCTGGCGATTGTTTCTATGCTGGCTGGTTTCTTCGCCATCGCCTTTGATTTAGGCCATACATTTAAAGCATATTTATTTGTTACCTCACCAAACTTTTCCGCACCTATCCTGATGATGGCCTGGTTATATGCGTTTTATCTTATTTTTGCCATTGTAGAGTTTATACTACTTATGTCTAAGAAATACGGGATAGCTATTGTATTTGGTGCAGTAGCACTCATTCTGGATGTTATAGCAAGATCAAATGTGGGATATATTTTTGGCTCTACTATTGCCCGACCATTTTGGTTTGGCGCTTTCCCTTCTTTCTTTTTCCTTGCCCTGTCTATGACCTCAGGTATGGCTTTATTTATCCTATGCACGGTATGGGTTTCTAAATTGAGAGGAGTGAATAATCCCAAACTTTTAGAATCAGCTGTAAAACTGCAGACTATATTTTTACTTGTAGTGGCTCTATTCTATATATGGTATATAATGAGCGGTAAATTTGGCTTTGCACCAGGCAAATACGAAGCAACAAAAGCCTTAACGGCAGGTCCTCTTTCTGTAAACTTCTATCTGTTTGAGATAATCTGCGGTATTATTATACCTTTTATACTATTGGCCGCTTCTAAAGGAAAATCTGCGGTTGTTGCGTTTGTTGCTTCTATTCTTGTTCTTATAGGAACATTCTCTTCCCATTACGATTTCTGTATAGCAGGACAGATTGTTCCTGTATGGCAGGCGTTTGCTGTAAGACCGGAGTATGCACCAATGTACGCGCAATATCATCCATCAGGCGTAGAAATTCTTACTGTAATGGGTGCCTTCGGCCTTTTGTTCTTCCTGTTCTTCTTGGGCGAGGGAATATTCAAATTTAGAATTAATGGAAAGGCGGAATAAAGGAGGGATTTATGTTTGAAAGGCCAGTAAAGAAAAATAATTATGCAATGGTTGTGGTACCATATCGGTGTATAAATTGTGGCTCATGCTATGTAGCCTGCAAGGCTACCTGGGATGTACCATTTGGCAAGGAAAATTTTAGGACAAAGGTTTTAGAGAAAGAGTGGGGGCAGAGTGGCGATAACTATGATGACTTGCATATGGATTTTATCTCTATCCTCTGTTTTCACTGTGATAATCCTGCCTGTGTAAGTGTTTGTCCAACCTGCGCAAGCTATAAGAGGAAAGAGGATGGCGTTGTAGTTATAGATGATAAAAAATGCATCGGTTGTAGGATGTGCATGCTTGCCTGTCCATATAATGCCAGATGGTATAATGAAGAAAAAGGTGTAGTAGACAAATGCAATTTCTGTCTGGATAGATTGAAAGAGAAGAAAGAACCAATGTGTTCAGCTGTGTGTCCAACAGACTGCAGGGTATTTGGTGACCTGAACGATAGAAATTCTGATGCCTATAAGTTGCTTGCTAAGGCAAAGAGAACCTGGACGTTGAGGCCGGAGATGGGCACCGAGCCCAATGTATACTTTATTGAGCTTTAGTTAAAATCGGCAGGGGTTTTAATAACCCCTGCCAGTATATCAATTAGGTTACTCGCCAGTTATTTGAATATACATTCATTTTCTTTTTTCTGGCGAATCCTACAATGGTTATGTTCAGTTTTTTGGCTAACTCAATTGCCAAATCTGTAGGTGCAGATACGGAAGAAATTAACGGTATATTTCTCAGTGCTATTTTCTTTAGCATTGATGATAATATTCTTGCACTGGTGATTATTGCACAGTCATCGGCTGGAATATGTTTGATAAGACATTCTCCGAGTATTCTGTCTATTGTATTGTGTCTCCCTATATCTTCCGCAAACAATATGATTTTTTCCTTTGAACAGAGGGTAGAGCTATGGACGCCACCTGTTTTTTTATAGATTAATGAGTAATTATCAAACTCTTGCATAAGGTTAAAAAGCTCTTCGCTTTTTATAGTAAATGTTGACTTTACTTTTTTAATTACAGGTGTGCTTTTTTCTTCTGATTTTACCCAAACTATGCCTCTATTCTCGTCTTGTATATTGAATTTTAAATCTTTTTTTTCTCTAATCAAGCCTTCAGACAGGAGAAAGCCTGTAACCAAATAGTTTAAATTTGATGGGGAACACACAAGTGTTGTTAATTCCTTTTCGTTTAGAAAAATCTTGAGATGAAATTCTCTTACAATTGTATCTTCAATATTTTCTCTTTTTTTATCGCTAATTTGCACTATGGGAATTCTTGTTGTTTTCATAACTTTTTCTTCTTTATATAATGTATCATAACAAAAAGTTAGAATAATCTCTATATGTAATGTAATAATTAGTTCATTATTATAAAACTGATTATCAATTTTGGTTTTGGAGAGATTTTAAGTTAAATTATGAGTGAGTAAATACAATCTTGTTTTTCTTCTTAAGTGAGTAAATACAATCTTGTTTTTTTTCTTAAGAACAGCTATGGTTCTAACAGGGTTTGTTTTTTTGTAGATTTGTGGTTTTTTGATAGAGGAGGCGTGTATGGGAATATCACGAAGAGGGTTTTTAAAAGGAGCAGCAATAGGCGTTGCCGCGTCCTACCCATTGTTCTTCAAGCAGAAGGCACACGCAAGCATACTCAGCAGTTTTGGTGTTCCGGAACCGGGTAAATATCCAGAGATAAAACCATTTAAGCCAAAAGTTACTCACAACTGGTGTGAGATGTGCTTTTGGGGCTGTGGTATAGATGTGTTTACGGAAAACGGAAGAGTGAGGAAGATAGAGGGCAATCCTTATCATCCATACAACTACGGAAAGGTGTGTGCTCGCGGTAATGCTGGTGTTATGCTTCTGTACGATCCAGATAGGTTAAAAACTCCATTGAAAAGAGTAGGTAAAAGGGGTGAAGGCAAGTGGGAAAAGATTTCATGGGATGAAGCAATAAGCACCGTTGCTAAAGAAATGACAAAAATTAAAGAAAAACATGGTGCAAAAGCTTTAGCCATAGTTCCTCATGGCACGGCCGGACATGCTGCTAAAAGATTGTTTGATGCGATGGGGGCAAAGAACAGTGCGGAGCCTTCCTATTCTTCCTGTAGGGCTTCTCGCCTTATGGGCTGGTTTGGTACATATGGCAAAGATCTTTCTTCTCATGAGTATTATGATATAGCGAACAGTAAATATATTCTTCTTGTGGGTAGAAATATAGCTGAATCGGTAATGATGGGTGATGCTAAAAACCTGGGTATTGCCTTATCCAAACATGCAAAGATCGTTTATGTAGATCCAAGATTTACAAAAACGGCGGCAAAAGCAGATGAATGGTTGCCTATAAAACCAGGCACAGACATGGCTTTTGTTTTGGCTTTGATAAATGTCATTATCAAAGATGCTCTATATAATGCAGATTTCATAGAAAACTATTGTTATGGTTTCTATGAACTGAGAGAGCATGTAGAAAAGTATACTCCTGAATGGGCAGAAAAAGAAACGGATATACCTGCAGCAACAATCAGGAAAATTGCCTGGGAATTAGCTCGTTATGCTCCTTCTTCTGTCGTTATCCCTGCAAGGAGAACATCCCGTTACGGTGATGATACACAGAATGCCAGAGCCATTGCGATATTAAATGCACTTTTGGGAAATTGGGAAATGCCAGGGGGATATTATCATACTACGAAAACTAAAGCTCCCAAAGCACCGTTGCCAAAATTGCCCAAGATAAAGAATTTTGAGCGTGCCGACGGTTGTGGCAAAGGTTCAGATTTTCCTCTTGCTCCTGCATCATTTGGAAGAACGAATGGTCTGGTTAAAGCAATAGCAGAACAAAAACCTTATCCTATTAAGGGCTTGTTCGTTTCTGGTGCAAATCCAGTTATGGATGTGGCGAGACCGGGAGAAACGCTAAAAAAAGCTATTGGAAATTTAGATTTTATTGTGACTGTTGATGTATATCCTACAGAAATGTGTCTCTATTCTGATATTATACTACCTGCATCTACCTATCTGGAAAAATACGGTGATTTAAAAGCAGGCGGTGCTATCCAGCCGTTTATTACCTATAGAGAACCGGCGGTAAAACCCCTATATGATACCAAAGATGAATGGGAAATCTGTAGAATGATTGCCAAAAAAATGGGTTTAGAAGAATATTTTCCTATGAGTATGAAGGAAATTATAGAATACAAATTTTCTAAACTTTCCTTAGAAGAGCAAAAGGAGTTGAAAAAAAATGGTGTAATTGTAAAAGAAGGTGATCCATATAGAAGAGCGCAGGGAAAGAAAATACGGTTTTCTACACCAACCGGCAAGGTTGAGTTGTATTCTACATTGTTTAAGAAACATGGTTATGATCCTTTGCCTGTGTATAAGAGGCCATCATCTCCGCCCAAGGGTTCATATAGGTTTTTGTTTGGACGGGTGTCGGTACATACTCACGCCCGCACCGAAAACAATCCCTGGTTACATGAAACTTATCCTGTAAACAAGCTATGGATAAATAAAGATGAAGCAGGTATGTTGGGTATTAGAAATGGAGATAAAGTAGTACTTGTGCAGGGAAACAAAAAATCTTCATCCATAGAGGCTTATGTTACTTCTCGTATAAGGAAGGATTGTGTATTTATTGCTCATGGGTTCGGTAGATTTTCGCCATTTTTGACCCTTTGTTATGAAAAGGGTGCATTAGATGGGGAATTTGCTTCTGAAGCAGTTGATCCCATAAGTGGTGCCTATGCTTATCATAAAGACAGCTTTGTAAAAATAAAGAAGGCATAAGGAGGGCAAATGAAAGAAAAAGATTATGCAATGGTTCTTGTTCCCGGCAATTGTATAGATTGTAAAGCATGCACCATTGCCTGTAAGGCTCAAAATAAGGTGCCGTTGGGAGAAGAATATTTTAGAACAGAAATTTTGGAAGGAGAGAAAATAGAAAGCGGACAAGTTGAAGGTATAAATTTCATGCCGCTTTTGTGTTTCCACTGTGAAAATGCGCCCTGTATTAGTGTTTGTCCTACATCGGCAAGTTATCATAATGAAGAAGGCATGGTCCTTGTTGATAAAGATAGATGTATTGGTTGTCGGATGTGTATGCTTGCCTGTCCTTACAATGCAAGATACTATAATGAAGATGAGGGTATAGTAGATAAATGCACATTTTGTGTGGAACGTTTGAAGGCAGGCATGGAGCCGGCTTGCGCGTCTACCTGTCCAACAGAAGCCAGGGTATTTGGTGATTTAAATGATAAGAACAGTGAGGTATATAAGCTCTTACATCAGAAGGCAAAAAAAGTATGGCAGCCAAAGGCAAATATGTTAGGTGTAAAACCACGGGTATATTATGTGGAAGTATAAGGAGGACAAATGATGAAAAAATCATTGATTATTATCGCTATTGCAATTTTTCTCTTTATGTTTATAATTTCCTTAAATCAGGCATCTGCTGTTCAACCCTACACTTTTAGTAAGGCAGCATGCGCAGAATACATTACAAAGGGGAAAAAGGCTGTGTCTGAAGGAGACATGGAAATGGCAAGAAATTATTTCAAAAAGGCTATTCAAGAAAATCCCTGGAATGATGTAGCATGGGAGAATTACGATAAGATAATCTCGGGTGGAAAAATAACAGTAAAACCTAAGAAAAAAGCCAAACCAGAGATTGCACCCAAGGAAACGGAAGAGACAGAATTTGAAGGATGTTAAACATAAATTATTTTTATAGGAGGTTTTTATGCGTAGGTATCTGAAATCTGTGTTGCTGGCCTGGTTGGCAGTGGTATTTGTTGCATCTATGAGTTATGCTTGGCCAACTAAGGGAGATTTGGTCAAAATAGCGCAGGAATACATTGCACAGATTACACCAAAAGAGTTAAATGCAGAACTCTCAGAGGCAAAAGCAGGAAAGCTTGTGATTCTAGATGTGAGGGAACCATCAGAGTATAAAGCAGGACATGTTCCCTATGCCAAGAATCTGCCTCGAGGACTTATGGAATTCAAGATTGCGCAACTCGTACCGGACAAGGCTACACCTATCGTTGTTTATTGTAAGTCGGGTGGAAGAGGTTCCTTGGCTACTTTGAGACTTGTGACCATGGGCTATGGAAACGCAAAGAACTTACAGAAAGGTTTTGTATTTGGTTGGAAAAAGGCAGGTTACAAAGTAGAAAAATAGTTTAAGTTTGTAAAAAAGGGACATAACAGTGTTATGTCCCTTTTAATCTTTCATTACCTCATCTATTCTTTTAATAGAGTGTGCTTTTCCTTCTAAATTACATTTTATAAAGACACCGTTTAAGTGCAGGTTTGTTTTGCATGTTTCTAATCTCTTTGGTATTCCGTAGACAATTTTTTCTATTACCTCTTCCTTTTTAAAACCGATTATGCCGTCCAGGCTGCCTGTCATGCCCACATCTGTAATATAAGCTGTATCTTTGCTTAAAATGCGTTCATCTGCAGTTTGCACATGGGTATGCGTGCCTACCACTGCTGTCACTCGTCCATTTAGATACCATCCCATTGCTTCTTTTTCCGATGTTGCTTCAGCATGAAAGTCTATGATTTTTACTTCGGCTTCTATTTCTTGAAGGAGATTGTCTATAGTCTGAAATGGATCGTCAATAGGTTTCATAAATACACGGCCCAAAAGATTTGTCACTAAAACTCTAACCCCTTTAATTTTTAAGATCTTATATTTCCTTCCAGGCAAAGAAGGATGAACATTCAATGGTCTTAAGAGTTTCTGCATCTCATCTATATTTTCAAGTGTTTCTTTTTTGTCCCACACATGATTGCCAGAGGTAAATACATCCGCTAAGTTTTCTAACTCCCTATAGGTCTTTACCGTTATGCCAAACCCGCCGGCTATATTTTCCATGTTTACAATAACCAAATCTGTTTTATATTTCTCAATTAGGCTTGGTATAAAATAGGAAAATACCTTTCTTCCCGGTTTCCCTACAATATCGCCTATAAATAATATCTTTAACTCATCTGGCATAGTCAATCGCCCTTGTTTCTCTGATTACTGTAACTTTTACCTGTCCAGGATAGGTTGTTTTTTCCTCAATCTCTTGAGCGATTTCCTTTGACAATATTACACTCTCTGCATCACTTAAACTTTTCTCTTCTACAATTACTCTCAGTTCCCTTCCTGCCTGCATAGCATAAGCATTTTTTACACCTTCGTGAGAAAGTGCGGTCTTTTCTAATCCATCTAATCTCTTGATGTAATGTTCTAAAATTTCCTTTCTCGCCCCTGGCCTGGCGGCAGAGAGGGTGTCAGCAGCGGCTACCAATACAGATTCAGGGCAGCTGCATTCTACCTCGCCGTGATGAGAAAGTATGGCATTAATTACCTTTTCCGATTCCCCATATTTTTTGGCTATCTCTGCGCCAATTTTAGTATGGCTTCCTCCTACTTCCTGATCTATAGATTTTCCAATGTCATGCAGGAGTCCTGCTCTTCTGGCAAGCTTTTCATCCAATCCTAACTCCGCTGCCATTATACCTGCTAAGTAGGCAACCTCCTGCGAATGGGCAAGTACATTTTGGGTATAGCTGGTACGGAATTTGAGCATGGAGAGGTGTTTTATTATCTCCGGATGTAGATTAGGAATATCTAAATCAAATGTAATCCTTTTTACTTCATCTATCGCTTCTTGATTTAATTCTTCTCTTACTTTTTCTATTATTTCTTCAATTCTCGCGGGATGTATTCTTCCATCAGCAACCAATCTTTCCAGAGCAATTCTTGCTGTTTCCCTGCGTAAAGTGTTGAAACTGGAGATTACTACCACCTCTGGTGTATCATCAATTATTAGATCAACACCTGCTACCTTTTCAAACGTTCTGATATTTCTTCCTTCTCTGCCAATAATTCTTCCTTTCATTTCATCTGAAGGCAAACTGACAGTAGAAACGGTTTTTTCGGCAACAAAACTACCACTCATTCTTTCTATAGCGAGGGAGATAATATTCTGGCTGTGCTTTTCTGCCTCTTCTTTTGCTTTTTCTTCTATATTTTTTATGTAGTTTAATGCCTCTTTTTTCGCTTTTTCCTGCATATTCTTTATGATAATTTCTTTTGCTTTACTTTCAGTTATTCCTGCTATTTCTTGCAGTTTTTGTCGCCATTCTAAAGAAAGCTGTTCTATTTTTTTACTTTCTCTTTCTGCAATTTTCTCCTTTTCTTCTAATAATAAAGCTTCTTTTTGTAACTTTTCAAATTTTTCCTCCATCAATATCTGTCGTTTATCCAGCCCTCTTTCTTTGAACTGTAACCTATTTTCCCGTTTTTGCATTTCCCTTCTTTTTTCCTTCACCTCTTCTTCAAAATCAGATTTTGCTTTTATAAGATATTCCTTCGCTTCTAATTGTGCAGTTTTCAGTATCCTTTCTTCATCCTTCTTTGCATCCGAGATTATCCTTTTGCTATATTCCTTTCTATTTTTAGAAACTTGTGATAGGTAAATGAAGGTGACAATAATGCCCAGAAGAAAAGAGAAAAAACACACAATAATTCCTGTTTCACTCATTTTTCTCTCCTTAAAACTGAATTTTCTGTGAATACAACATCTACTGGCACATCATATTCTTTTTCTTTAAAATTTATAATTTGCCAACTGTAAGCTGCCCCCAATTTGATTGCTTTAAGACTCTTAAGGAAGTGGTCGTAAAAACCTTTCCCATAGCCAATTCTATATCCTCGTTGGTTAAAGGTGACACCCGGCACAACTACTGCGTCAATTTCATCTTTGTGGATTATCCGTCCTTTTAATAGGTAGGGTTCATAAATTCCCCTGTATCCCTTCTTGCAGCAGTGATCGTAATGATCGATAGAAACAGGTATTATTTCCTCATTTTTTGTCACGGGCAGGCTTATCTTATATCCTAATGTTAAAAGACAGGTTGCAAGTGGCTTCAGGTCAACTTCGTTTTTGATTGCATAATAGAGCATTACTCTTTTTGCCTGTTTCTCTTCCAGGAAATTAAGCAGCTTTTGACAGATAAGCGCACTTTTTATCCTTACTTCTTGCTGAAACATTCCTATCCGCTTTTTTAATACGCATGCACGCAACTTATCTTTTTCCATGCTCTCTCTAACAAAAAAGCAAATGGAACTTTTAGTTTAATTAGTTATTGCTTGTAGGATTTATTTAAAAAAATCGCTCACATTGGAATGATTTTATGGGCCATGCGGATACATTTTCTAAAAAATTGCCAAAAATCAAAGCTACCAATCTCTTAAAAATAAAATTTATATTTATCTCTTTTGCTAAAAGAGCCAAAGCCGTCACATTGCCCGACTCAATTATTGCATTAGTATCCATTCTTCTATACTTATATCAAGCCTCTCTCATATTCCCATTATCATTATTATTCCAATGAAATCCTATCTGCGCTATTCTAAATTCCACTTGCTTAACAATTTTGTTTATTTCCTCCCAAATCTATCTTTAATTATCTCCATTTACATTATCTAAAACGCCCCAGAATACCGTGCGAATAGCCTCCCTGAACCTAACAACAAGGTGGATATTTCGACCTCGCAAGATAAACTTGCGAGATAAACCCACATCCCATAGTTAGGCGTTGGCTCAAGGGAAAACACATCCCGACCACATGTATCCCAGGGCGAAACACTATTATTATATATCACATTACAATTTCGGTCAAGCACCCGAATTGCCTCACCAAAAATCTATATGACAAATCTTCGGTTTGCCGTGAAAAATTGGAGGTTTTTATGAAAATGTTAAATTATTATAGAATGTGCTAATATAAGAATAATGGGTTTTTATCTAAGTAATTTAAGAACGAAAGAAGATTTAAAAAAGATAGCAATAGGACGCTGGAATTATAACCCTTATATTTCATATTTTCCTCATGATTTTAATAAGGAAACTGAAGAAAAAATAAAAGACACAGAAATTGTTGCTGAATATGCAGATTTTGAAATAGTTTTCTTTCAACTCAGCGAAGATGATGAGAGAATATTGCGCAAGACAGAAAAGGAAATTATCAAACAAATTCCAACAGCTTATAGGAATCAATATCTT
>JAGGSB010000009.1 GCA_021159305.1 Deltaproteobacteria bacterium
TTTTAAATCGTAAATCTAATAAAAACAGTTCACTTTTAATTTTTAAATGACAATAAAAATAATTTTTGTTGACAAATGTATAAAAATATTCAAAATAGCCAGCAACAAATGAGTATTTATGGAGGCAACATGAGTAAATCTGTATCTATGAATCCCAATAGATTAGTACAATATTTACAAAAACCAGCGGAGGAATTCACTAAAACAGACCTAATTAAATTCATAAAAGAAAATAACATTGAAATAGTTAACTTTAGATATGTAGGTGGAGATGGTAATCTAAAAACACTCAATTTCGTAATTAATAGCGAAGAACATTTAGATCAACTATTGGCTATAGGAGAAAGAGTTGATGGTTCAAGCCTTTTTACCTATGTAGATGCAGCCTCCAGCGATTTATATGTCATTCCTCGCTACAAAACAGCTTTTGTAAACCCATTCTCCTCTATTCCTGCTGTGGACATACTATGTTCTTATTATACATACGAAGGGGAACTCTTACCCAGTGCTCCGGAAAACATACTAAGAAAAGCGCAACAAGTACTAAAAAAGAAAACAGGAATGACATTAGAAGCTTTAGGAGAGTTGGAATATTATATCATTTATGAACCAGATAGTGATTTTTATCCAGTTAGTTCTCAAAAGGGTTATCAAGAATCCTCCCCATTTTGCAAGTTTGAAAAGCTAAGATGTGAAATTATGCAAGCTATTGTTCAAGCGGGAGGAAAGGTAAAATATGGTCATTCCGAAGTGGGCAATATTTCCGATGGAAACCGTAAAATGGAACAACATGAAGTTGAGTTTCTTCCTACACAATTAGAGGATGCGGCAGATCAACTCGCTATTGCAAAGTGGATGATAAGAATGTTGGGGCAAAAATATGGAGTTTCTATAACCTTTGCTCCTAAGATTATAGTAGGACATGCTGGAAGCGGTTTGCACATTCACACCCGACTGCTCAAAAATAAAAAAAATATGTTGGTAAAAAATGGCAAATTAAGTGATATAGCCAAAAAGGTTATTGCGGGGTACTTGGATTTAGCTTCTTCATTGACTGCTTTTGGTAATACTGTTCCTACTTCCTATTTAAGATTAGTTCCCCATCAAGAAGCACCAACCAACATCTGCTGGGGGGAGAGAAACCGCTCTACACTCATTAGGGTACCTTTGGGATGGTTAGGCAAGTATGATATGGTTAGGAAAGTTAATCCTCAAAGCAAAGAAGAAATTCCAAAGTTTATTGAGAAGCAGACCATAGAACTTCGATCTGCTGACGGTTCAGCTAATGTCTACTTATTGTTAGCAGGGATGGCAGTAGCCGCCCGTCATGGATTGGAGATGGAAGATTCATTGAAATTGGCTGAAAAGCTTCGTGTAAATGTGAATATCTTTTCCCCAGAATATGAAAAACTTCAGGAAAAGTTACCTCATTTACCATCTTCATGTTGGGAATCAGCCGAAGTTCTCTTAAAGGATAGGGAAATATATCAAGCATATAATGTTTTCCCAGCGGGCGCAATTGATAATATAGCAAAAAAGCTCCGTGATTACGATGATAAAAACTTGAGTGAAAAGCTTTATGGCAAAGAAGAAGAAATTGAAAAGTTGGTTAAAAAATACCTGCATTGTTAATCACTTTACTTAAGCTATCTTTCTCTTCTTGAGATAAATCTGAAGAATAATTAAAGCAGCAGGTGTCACACCTGAAATATGGTTTGCTTGTGCCGAAGACCCTGCTTTTATCCTTGCCAATTTCTCTTTTATTTCGTTGGAAATATCTTTTGATTGTAACCTATCTATAACCACAATTGTAACATTGTAGTGGTAAAAAAGTTTTGTTTGCTATAAAATAAAAAAGGAGGATGAAATGAGGAAAGATGAAGCAAAGGAATTTGTTTTAAAAACAGTAAAGGAATACGATGTTAAATTTATAAGGTTTTGGTTTACCGACATTTTAGGCTTTGTAAAATCTTTCGCCATTCCGGTAGAGGGGTTAGAAAAAGCCCTTGAAGAAGGAATGGGGTTTGATGGCTCATCCATCGAGGGTTTTGTGCGCATAGAAGAAAGTGATATGATTGCAAGACCGGATCCAAACACATTTACATTGCTTCCCTGGAGACCGAAGGAAAAGGCAGTGGCAAAGATGTTCTGCGACATCTACTGGCCAGATGGCAGGCCTTTTGAAGGAGATCCCAGGTATATACTCAAGAGAAATATGAAAAAGGCTCAGGATATGGGATTCACCTACTATGTTGGACCGGAGTTGGAATACTTTTATTTCAAAAGTGCCGAAAATCCAGAGCCTTTAGACCAGGGAGGATATTTTGATATGCCTCCTCAAGAGCTTGCTACAGGGCTCAAGAGAGAAACCATCCTTACATTGGAGGAGATGGGTATTCCAGTAGAATACAGTCATCATGAAGTTGCCCCCTCTCAACACGAGATAGACCTCCATTACACGGATGCGCTTACTATGGCCGATAATATGATGACTCATCGTATAGTGGTAAAACATATAGCAATAGAACATGGAGTGTATGCTACATTCATGCCCAAACCCTTATTCGGTGTAAATGGAAACGGAATGCATGTCCATCAGTCTCTGTTTAAAGGTGATACCAACGTATTTTTCGATCCCAATGATGAATATCACCTTTCAAAGACAGGGAAATCCTACCTTGCAGGACTTTTAATATATGCTCCAGAAATTACTGCTGTCATTTGTCAATGGGCTAACTCATACAAGAGACTTATTCCTGGATTTGAAGCCCCTGCTTATATCTGCTGGGGAAGAAGAAACCGTTCAGCTCTGGTAAGAGTTCCGGAATACGAACCAGGAAAAGAAAAAGCTACTCGCTTAGAGCTTCGTGCGGCGGATCCGGCATGTAATCCTTATCTTACATTCAGTACAATGTTAGGGGCAGGCCTAAAAGGTATAGAGAGCAACTTAGAGCCACCCGAACCAGTAGAAGAGGATGTATTCACTCTTTCAAAAGAAGAGAGAAAGAAGAGAAACATAGGTCTTATGCCCGGAAATTTGGGAGAAGCAGCGGCACTCATGAAAAAGAGCTACTTAATGAAAGAAGTTCTCGGAGATCATGCATTTGAAGCTTTCTTGAGAAATAAGGAAAAGGAATGGAACGAATACAGGTCACAGGTAACAGAATACGAGATAAAGAAGTATTTACCGATTTTGTAAGGTGTGGCAAATTGCGCATAGGTTTAGCGCAGATTAATGCCATCGTGGGTGACTTTGGGGGCAACACCAAAAAGATATTGCAAGCTGTTGATAATGCAAGATCTTTAGGTGTTGACCTCCTCACACTCCCTGAACTTGCAATTTGTGGTTATCCGCCGGAAGACTTGTTGCTTAAATCACAGTTCATTGAGAAAAATCTAAAGTGCCTCGAAAAGATTATAGATTATTCTTCTAATATTGCTATCATAGTAGGATTTGTTGATGTAAAAAGTGATATCTACAATGCCGCAGCGGTGATCTATGATAAAAAACTCATGGGAACATATCATAAGATTTACTTACCCAACCATGGAGTGTTTGATGAAAACAGGTATTTCCGGGCAGGTAATGCATGTACTACATATAAGATAGCAGGCGTTAATGTAGGAGTGAGCATCTGCGAGGATATATGGTATGAAGCAGGGCCGGTTACAGTTCAATCCTATGCGGGGGCAGAAGTAATAGTCAATATAAATGCTTCTCCTTATCATTTTGGCAAGAGAAAGTTTAAAGAAAAGATGCTTTCCGTTCGGGCTTTAGACAATACAGTTATAGTGGTATACAATAACCTGGTTGGGGGACAGGATGAACTTGTCTTTGATGGAAATAGTATGGTTTTTGATGAAAAGGGACAAATGCTTGCAAGAGGAAAATCATTTGAGGAAGATTTTATAACAGTGGATTTGAATATCAATTCTATTTTTAAAAGTCGTCTTCACGACCCCAGGAGAAGAAAAGAAGTATTAAGTTTTGAAGAAAAAAGATGGAAAACGGGTCATGTGGAAGTATCTCAAACTCCTATAATTAGTCCGAAACCTGCTCTACCACCAAGAGAAATAGTTGAAAAAGATCCCATAGATGAAGCTTATAAGGCTCTTGTTTTAGGAACACGTGATTATGTGCATAAAAATGGTTTCAAAAAAGTGCTGGTGGGTCTTTCTGGCGGTGTAGATTCGAGTTTGGTAGCCATGATAGCCGTAGATGCCTTAGGAGCATCCAATGTGGTGGGTATATCCATGCCATCTAGGTATTCTTCAGAAGAAAGTATATTAGATGCAGAGATTCTCTCTAAAAATCTGAATATGAAGTTTTTGACCATTCCTATTGAAAAGACCTTTTCGTCTTATCTTGAAACATTAAAACAAGCCTTTAAAGGCACAAAGCCAAATGTGGCCGAAGAAAACATTCAGGCCCGCATAAGAGGTAATATTCTTATGGCGATATCCAATAAATTCGGATGGCTTGTTTTAGCCACGGGGAACAAGAGTGAAACAGCTACAGGATATTGCACCCTTTACGGAGATATGGCAGGAGGATTCGCCGTCATAAAAGATGTTCCAAAAACTATGGTTTACAAACTGGTAGAACATAGAAATAAAATAGCAGGATTCGACCTCACGCCTCAAAATGTTTTAACCAAGCCCCCCTCTGCCGAACTCAGACCCGACCAAAAAGACATAGACACACTTCCTCCTTATGACTTACTCGACCCCATACTTCAAGCTTATGTCGAAGAGGATAAAGCTATAGAAGAGATCATCGGCATGGGTTTTGATAGAGAAATAGTGGAAAAAGCAGTTAAGCTTGTCGATAAAAGTGAATACAAGCGTCGCCAGTCTCCTCCAGGTATTAAGATAACTTCCCGTGCCTTCGGCAGAGACAGAAGACTACCCATAACATATTATCCTCTATGGAAATAATTTTTGCCCTGCCATGTATCTCTCTTGATCAATGTCTCTTGTATTAAATTTAATGTCTCTCTTTTCCTTAAAGACCAGGCAGGAGATAGAAGTTCATCCGCTCTTGGGTCTCCCATCAACCTTTGAATTACAGCATTCGGAGGCAACAACTCTAAACTATCTACCAAAATATCTACGAATTCTTCTTGCTCCAATGGTCTATACTTGCCATTTTCATACATCTTTGCCAACTTAGTTCCCTTTACCACATACAGATGATGAAATTTAATACCATCTATCGATAGTTTTGATAAAGCCTTTACCGTTTCCAGCATATCCTCTTTTGTCTCTTCAGGAAGACCCAATATGATATGGACACAGATCAGTATGTTTCTATTTGCAGTCATCTCCACCGCTTTTAAAAAATCCTCATAGCTATGACCTCGATTTATGAGTTTCAAGGTCCTGTTATGGATAGACTGAAGACCATATTCAATCCATACCTGATATTCTTTGGCATAACTTTGTATCAAATCCAGTATCTTTTCATCTACACAATCCGGTCTTGTTCCTATGGAAAGACCCACAATATCTTCACAGGATAAAGCTTCGTCGTACAGTGATTTTAATACTTCATAAGGTGCGTAGGTGTTGCAAAACGACTGAAAATAGGCGATAAACTTCTTTGCCTTGTATTTTTTCCTTAAGAATATCTCTGCTTGAGTAATCTGCTCGGAGATGGAAAGACCCTTTCTGTATGCACCCGTGCCTGAACCATAAGCATTACAGTAAATGCAACCTCCATATCCCTTTGCGCCATCTCGATTGGGACAACTAAGTCCCGCATCTAATGCAATCTTCTGCACCCGACAATTAAAGGTCTTGCGTAAAAATGTGTTGAGATCATAATATCGCTTTTTACACATTTTATTTAAGCTATTTTTCTTTTTTTGAGATAAATCTGAAGAATAATTAAAGCAGCTGGTGTTATGCCAGAAATGCGACCTGCTTGTCCCAAAGATGCAGGTTTTATATTTGTCAACTTTTCCTTCACCTCATTGGAAAGACCAACCATATTATAATAATCTATGTCTGGAGGCAATTTTAAATATTCAAACTTTTTAAATCTTTCCACCTGCTCTTTTTGTAATTTAATATAACCTTCATATTTCATCTGAAAACTCACTTCATCTTTCACATCCTGTGGTAAATTTTTTAACCCCTCATCAAATACATACAATTCATCAATATTTACTTCTGGTCTTTTCAAAAGTTCTCTCAAGGTAACAGGATTTTTGATGTGAGATGTGCCTACATTTTTCAACATACTGTTAGTGGCAGCATTGGGCTTAAGTCTAATCTCGCCCAATTTTTCCAGCGTTTTTTCAATATCTTCTTTTTTATTTAAGTATTTTTTATATATACTGTCATTTATCAGTCCCAGTTCATGCCCAAATGGCATAAGTCTTAAATCTGCGCTATCTTCTCTTAAAAGCAGGCGATATTCGGCTCGGGATGTAAACATCCTGTAGGCTTCCTTTGTTCCTTTTGTTACCAGATCATCTATCAGAACACCAATGTAGGCTTGAGAACGGTCTAAAATAAGAGGCGATTCTCCTCTTACATATTTTACCGCATTGATGCCTGCCATGATTCCCTGAGCAGCGGCCTCTTCATAACCTGTGGTGCCATTTATCTGACCGGCAGAGAATAGTCCCTTTATCAATTTCGTTTCCAGGGATGGCTTCAACTGAATAGGGTTGACATAGTCAAATTCAATGCCATATCCGGGTTTTATAATCTCCGCCTTCTCCAATCCCTTTATGCTTCTTACCATCTTTATTTGAACATCTATGGGCAAACTGGTAAACAAGCCGTTGGGGTAATATTCGGTAGTATTTATCCCCTCTGGTTCAATAAAGATCTGATGCCTCTCCTTACCTGAAAATTTGACAATCTTGTCTTCAATAGAAGGACAATACCTTACTCCTCTGGATTTAATAATTCCCGTAAAGATGGGAGAACGATCAAAGCCACTGCGAATGATATCATGCGTCTTCTGGTTTGTGTATGTGATATAGCAAGGTATCTGTTCTCTCTCTATCTTTTCCGTAGAGAATGAAAAAGGATGAGGGGGTTCATCTCCGTATTGAGGTTCCATTGAGCTAAAATCAATAGTGCGCCCGTCTAAACGAGGACAGGTTCCGGTCTTTAATCTTCCTATTTCAAAACCTAATTTCCTCAAACAATCCGATAATTTCTCGGAAGACGGTTCACTAATTCTTCCTCCTGACCAGTGTTTTAGTCCAACATGAATTAAACCCTTTAAAAATGTTCCCGTGGTTAGTATAACCGTTCTTCCTAAAAATACTTCGTCTATTGATGTTTTTACGCCCCTTACTATATTGTCTTCTACTAATATTTCATCAACGATTGCCTGTTTCAATCTGAGATTTGACTGATTTTCTATTATCTTTTTCATCCTCTGACTGTAGAGTTTCATATCTGCCTGGGCACGAGAAGACCATACTGCAGGACCTCTGCTCATATTCAGACGGTGGAATTGAATGCCTGTCTCATCTATATTTTTTGCCATCTCTCCGCCCAGAGCATCTATTTCCTTTACCAGATGCCCCTTTGCCCTTCCTCCGATAGATGGATTACAGGACATATGAGCAATTCTATCTGCATCTATAGTAGTAAGGAGTACAAAATGACCCATTCGGGCTGAGGCTAAGGCAGCTTCACAACCCGCATGTCCTGCCCCCACCACAATTACATCGAATTCTTTGGGATAAGTCGTTAGCATAATAATATAAATTTAGAAACTTAAGCTATTCTGTCAAGGTCCTGATATATAGATGTCTTATGTGCCTTCCTCGTGATTTTACACCTATACAATACCTTGATCTATCATAGCCGTTGCCACTCTAAGAAATCCTGCTATATTAGCACCTCTGCTTAAATTCCCCGGCGTTCCAAACTCCTCTGCCGTTTCGCTGCAGATTTTATATATATTCTCCATAATCTCTTTTAGCCTTTTATCCGTATACTCAAATGTCCAGACATCGTGACGACTGTTCTGAATCATCTCCAGAGCTGATGTTGCCACACCACCTGCATTAGCCGCTTTAGCAGGCCCAAATAAAATTCCTGCATTCATAAAGGCTTTAATTCCTTTGTGTGCGGTCGGCATATTGGAGCCCTCTCCAACCGCAATGACACCATTCTTAATCAGTATTTCTGCATCTCTTCCTGTTATTTCATTCTCCGTAGCAGACGGCAGGGCAATATCCGTTTTGATTCTCCATATATTACCACCTTCATAATAAGCAGCCGTTTCATGAAACTTTGTATATTCTTTAATTCTCTTTCTCTCAATCTCTTTAATCTGTTTTAGCGTCTCAATATTGATACCACTTTCATCATGAATTACACCGTTTGAATCACTCATCGCAATAACCTTTCCGCCCAATTGAATCACCTTTTCCGCTGCATATATAGCCACATTTCCAGAGCCGGAAATCGTTACCTTCATACCATCAAACGATTTTTTATGATCTCTCAACATCTCATCCATAAAATACACCAAGCCATATCCTGTAGCCTCTGTTCTTACCTGACTTCCACCCCAATTCAGCTTTTTTCCGGTTATAACACCGGCTTCAAATTTGTGGGTTAATCTCTTGTACTGGCCGAACAAGTAACCTATTTCCCTTGATCCAACTCCTATGTCTCCTGCTGGAACATCTGTTTCCTCTCCCAGGTGTTGGTAGAGTTCTGTCATGAATTTCCTGCAAAAATTCATAATTTCTCGGTCTGATTTGCCATGTGGATCAAAGTCAGAGCCGCCCTTGGCTCCACCCATAGGCATTCCCGTTAAAGCATTCTTGAAGATTTGTTCAAATCCAAGAAACTTTACAATTCCCAGATAAACGGAGGGATGGAACCTCAATCCTCCTTTGTAAGGACCTAAAGCGTTGTTAAATTGAACACGAAAACCTCTATTAATATGCATAATACCCTTGTCATCTTCCCATAAGATCCTGAATATAACCTGGCGGTCAGGTTCACAAAGACGCTCAATAATTTTGTACTCACAAAATTCAGGATGCTTGGCAAGCACCGGTGGTAGTGAAGACAAAACCTCTCTTACTGCCTGGTGAAATTCAGTTTCCCCAGGATTGCGATTCGTTACCTCCTTGTAAATAGATTCCATTTTCTCATTACCACCAAACATAAATTACCTCCTAAAAAAATTCGGATGTATCAGATGTGAGAAGTTCATTATATAGATTTACAATTACCATGTCAAATTTACGCATTGCCTCTGTGGTTACTATTTAAAAATGACATAAGTTAGATGGTTTTTGAAGTAGTAGCCCTTCCAATATAGTAAAAAAGGAAGGGCCGCTAATAGATTGATTTATGCTTTATGCTTCTTTCTTCTTGGGAGGTGACATCAACGCAAGGGCGAGTATGATTCCTACAACTGCCAGTATTGTTACGGGCACAAAAGATGACAAATAACTGCCTGTCATGTCTCTAATTCTTCCCGAAATGTAAGGGCCTATGAAGGCACCGGCACCATAGGCGAGGAACATTATGGCATAGTTTCTTGGATAATATTTAGTACCGAAGAAAGAACCTGTTGCAGTGGGTCCAATAGCCAGCCAACCTCCTAAACATCCCCACAGCATAGCAAAAGAAATCATAAATAATGCAGTTCTGCCTTCTCCAGCACCAAAGTACATCATCATTGAGGCAAGGATGATTATTACAAACGATAAAATGGCACCACCACGGGGAGTCAATTTATCTGTTAACCAGCCGAAGATTGGTCTACCGATACCATTGAAGATGGCAAATATCGCAACGGCTGTTGCAGCAGCGCCTGCACTCAACTTTATAATTTCCTGTCCCACAGGACTGGAAATTATAATAGCCATAAGTCCGGCAGTAACTCCTATCGCATAGCACAGCCATAATCCATAGAAACGCGCTGTTTTCAGCATTTCGGATGGACTCAACTCAACAGCAGCAGCTGCAACATGTGCTGATGGTTCCCAGCCGGCAGGTTTCCAGCCCTGGACAGAAGGAAACCTGAGGGGCAACGATAAAATTACCAATATTATAATAAACGCTACACCCAGATAGGCGAAGGTAGACATAGGACCGACAGCGTCAATAAGAGCCTTGGCTATGGGAGCTGTAATTAAAGCTGATAGACCAAAGCCCATCACCGTAGTACCAACAGCGATACCTCTTTTGTCTGGAAACCACCTCGCTGCAACTGCTACGGGGCATCCATAGACCATTCCTACGCCAAATCCACCCAATATTCCATAAACCAGCGTGAGCATACCCATACTCTTTGCCTGACTGGCTAAGATCCAGCCGAGACCCACTAATATGCCGCCTATGATTGACATCTTTTTTGGTCCCCACTTTTCCATCAGACCGGAGACAAGGAGCATAGCAATTGCGAAAACTACTAAAAATACCATAAAAGGATATCCACTTTCTGTAGCACCAACATCAAAGAGTGATTGTAAAGGTTTTCTAAAAACACTCCATGAATAAATAGTGCCGAGACATATATTTATCAATAATCCAGCGATAACGAATATCCATCGCCCACTCTCAGCACGCATCCCTAAGATTTTCTCTTCCTCTGCCATTATCAACCCTCCTTAATTAAACTTTAGTAACATTATTTCTGCTTACCTTTAGATAAACATAACCAAACAATTTAATTTTCTTCCTTCACCTCCCTTACGAAATTTTATAAAATATAAACTTATAATAAGTATATGTCAAGTATTAATTAAAATTTAACTTTTCCTAAGAATCCTAAGAAAATAACAAGTGCAAGTAAAAACTTGACTAAGATAAAGCTTTGATGCATAGTATTTAAGCGAGTACCTGTAGCTCAAGGGATAGAGCGCAAGACTCCGGATCTTGAGGTTGGGGGTTCAAATCCCCCCAGGTACACCATTTAAGATATGAAAAAAATAGGTGATGTTCTAACTGAGATTTTAAAGGATTGGCGATGTGGAAAGTTAGGTGATGAGGTGCGCATTAGAGAAAACTGGAGAGAAATAGTAGGTGACATTGTATATAAAAATACTCGGGTTGTAGGAATAAGAAATAAGGTATTAAGGGTAGGAGTGAGTTCCAGTGCATGGGCCATGGAACTCACTTTTATAAAAGATAGAATAATAGAGAATATCAATCATCTGTGTGGGAAGACAGCTGTTGAGGATATCTATTTTAAGGAGGCATGAGAAATGGTAATAGGTATTGTAGGTTTGGGGTATGTAGGGTTGCCTATTGCCATAGAATTTGGAAAGAAATTTGAATGTGTGGGGTTTGACATAGATGAAAGTAGGATAGAGGAATTAAAAAAAGGTATAGATAAGACAGGAGAGGTAAAGGAAGAATTAGAGGATACATCTGTGATTTTTACCTCCAATGCCTGCCTTTTAAAGAGATGTGATGTGGTTGTTGTTGCTGTTCCTACACCTATAAATAATCACAATATTCCTAATCTTGAAGCTTTAAAACATGCAAGTAGAATTGTGGGAGAAAATATAAAGAAAGGAGCGATTGTTGTTTATGAATCTACTGTTTACCCTGGTGCAACAAATCTTGTATGCAAACCCATAATTGAACAAGCCTCAAAAGGTAACAACTTTAAGATAGCTTATTCTCCGGAGAGGATAAATCCTGGTGATAAAGAACACCGTTTCTCGGATATAGTGAAGATAGTGTCAGCAGAAGATGAAGAAACATTGAATGTAGTAGTTTCTTTATATAAAAGTGTGGTAAAAGCAGGTATATATAGAACATCTTCTATAGAAGCGGCGGAAGCGGCAAAGGTTATAGAGAATACGCAAAGGGATCTGAATATAGCTTTGGTGAATGAACTTTCCGTCATATTTCATAGACTGGGATTGGATACAAAGGAAGTATTAGAAGCAGCTGCCACCAAATGGAATTTTTTAAAGTTTTCACCAGGTTTAGTGGGTGGACATTGCATAGGGGTTGACCCTTATTATCTCACCTATAGAGCAGAAGAGATGGGCTACCATCCCGAGGTAATTTTAGCAGGAAGGAGAACAAATGATTCTATGCCTAATTTTATTGCTAGTAATATAGTAAAGATGCTTATTAAACAAAATATTCCTGTTAATGGTGCAAGGTTGGCTATTCTTGGCCTTACCTTTAAAGAAAATGTGCCAGATTTACGCAACACGAAGGTTTATAACTTGGTGGAAGAACTTTCTTCTTATGGTATAGAGGTTTATCTGCATGATCCATTAGCCGACGAAGAGGATGCTTATGATATTTTTCATCGTCATCTCTGTTCTTTTGATGATTTTACTGAGCTGGATGGCTTTTGTATATGTGTAAAACATAGATCTTATATGGACCTTGACATAAGAGAGTTAAGACAATATTGTCGGATAGACAAACCGTTGTTTGTTGATATAAAAGCTATATTTAGTGAAAGGAATGTTCAAAAGGCAAATTTTGTGTATTGGAGGTTGTAATTGGTAAAAAAATTAACAGTTCTTTTTCTTTCACTTTTTTTGGTTGCCTGCGCAGCGAATAAAAAGATGATACCAGAGGAATCGGAGAAAGGTGCATTTGAGTGGTATAATAATGGTATACAATCTTACATAAATCACGATTATGTAGCGGCGGAACATGATTTGCGTATGGTGAGAGAGCAGCATCCAGGTAGTGTTTATGCCAAGAAGGCTTATCTAAAGTTAGGTGATGTTTATTTTGCTAAAGGTGAGCATATACTGGCTCGTGAAGCTTACGGGCGGTTTATAAAGTATTATCCTCACTCTCCTGATGCAGTGTACGCACAATACAAAATTGCTACCTCTTTCTGGCGGTGTAGAAATTCCTATGATAGGGATCAAACCCCTGTAATAAAGGCGTTAAAAGCGTTTGTGGGTTTAAAGAGAGATCATCCTTCAAGTTCGTTTGCTTGCCAGGCGGATACTTATATTATGCAGTGTGTGGACGAAATTTACAGGCATGAATTATTTGTCAGTAAGTTTTACTTTCGACTGCACGATTATAATGCGGCATTGAATAGACTTACATTCATGTCTCATCACTTTTCAGATTTGAACTTTACAGATGAGATGTTGTATCTTTTAACAATGAGTTATTATTACCTGAACAGGCGAGAGGATGCTCAACTTTTTTTCAATGAACTAAAGAGAAAATATCCACAAAGTGAATTTGTTGAAAAGATAAAGGATAAAATAGAGAAATGAGGCTTGTTTTAAAGAAAGAGATATTGGAAATTGTAAAGGATAGTTTAAATGGGGAATTGTGGGAATTAGATGAGCCACCCGCGGATGTATTTGAAAAGGGCAATGAATTATACATAGAGATAGAGATACCGGGAATTGAGTTGAAAGATATTCATGTGGTATATACAGGTGATAAAATTGTTGTTTATGGTGTAAAAAAGAGAGCTGTTTTAGGGAGGAGTGTAAAATATATGAGAGCAGAGAGAGTGTTTGGTGGATTCAAGCGGTTAGTATTGCTTCCAGTAGCAGTTGATGGGAATAAGATAAGGTCTGTATATAAAAATGGTGTATTGACTGTGATTTGTGAGAAGAGGGTATAATTTATGGAACTGAAAGATGAAGAAATTAATATTCCCGATGTGCTTCCAGCTCTTCCGTTAAGAGATGTGGTTATATTTCCGTATATGATTATACCACTTTTTGTGGGAAGAGACTTTTCTATAAGGGCAATAGACGAAGCTCTTTCTAAAGATAGATTGCTTATGCTTGTTGCGCAGAAAAGGCCAGAGGACAATGAGCCAGAGGCGGAGAATATTTATACAGTAGGGTCAGTGTCTCTTATCTTGAGAATGATAAAACTTCCCGATGGAAGAGCAAAGATATTAATACAGGGTTTATCTAAAGCGAAGATTACGGAGTTTAAAAAGGGAAAAGCCTTTATGGAAGTAGGTATAAAAGTGATAAAAGAAGAAGGCGTGAGAGGTCATGAGGAGCAGTTAGAAGTTGAAGCACTGGTGAAGAATATAAGAACTCAATTGGACAAGCTTGCTTCATTGGACAAGAATATTCCTGCTGATTTGGTTATTGTTGTAAATAATATCGACGAACCAAATAAATTTGCTGATGTTGTAGCTTCTAATATTCATTTGAGGACAAAAGTTGCTCAGGAGATTTTGGAAACTGTATCTTTAAGGGATAAATTGTTTAAGTTGAGTGCTTTTTTAGATAAGGAAATTCAGCTTTTGGTAGTGAGGGATAAAATTCAAGATGCAGCGAAGGGAGAAATATCAAAGACACAAAAGGAATATTTTTTAAGAGAACAGCTTAAAGCGATTAAAAAAGAATTAGGTGAAGAGGGAGAGGGTGTTGATGAAACAGAGGAATTGAAAAGAAAGATTGCTGAAGCTAAAATGCCTAAACTTGCCAAGAAAGAAGCGCAAAAACAATTATCCAGATTATCAAAGATGCATCCTGATAGTGCGGAAGCCACAGTAGTGAGAACATATTTGGATTGGATGGTTTCTGTGCCCTGGAGCAAGTCTACAAAGGATTATCTGAATATAAAAGAAGTAGCGAAGGTGCTGGATGAGGACCACTACGACTTAAGAGAGGCAAAGGACAGAATTTTAGAGTATCTCTCTGTGAGGAAATTAAAGAAGGAGACCAAAGGTCCTATTTTGTGTTTTGTAGGACCGCCTGGTGTTGGGAAAACATCTCTGGCTAAATCTATCGCTCGAGCAATGGGCAGGAAGCTGTGTAGAATATCTTTAGGAGGGATGCGGGATGAAGCAGAGATAAGAGGACACAGGAGAACATATGTAGGAGCACTGCCGGGAAGAATAATTCAGGGGTTAAAACAGGCAGGAACGAAGAACCCCGTATTTGTATTAGATGAAGTAGACAAATTGGGAACAGATTTCAGAGGAGATCCTGCATCCGCTTTATTGGAAGTGCTTGACCCTGAACAAAATTGTGAATTTGAAGACCATTATTTGGGCGTGCCTTTTGATTTATCTAAGGTATTTTTTATTACCACCGCCAACACTACAGAGAGCATTCCGTCCCCTCTATTGGATAGAATGGAAGTCATAAAGATTCCAGGCTATACGGTAGAGGAAAAGACGAAAATTGCTCAGCGTTATATCTTGCCTAAAGAGATTAAAAACAACGGTTTAGAGAAATATAATATTGGCTTTACGGACAATGGTATAAAAAAGATCATTGAAGACTATACAAGAGAGGCAGGCGTGAGGAATATGGAAAAAGAGATAGCTTCTATCTTAAGGAAAATTGCACGTCATATAGCAGAAAAGGCTACAGAAAATAAGACATTTCGTATAACAACGAGAAATATAGGTACGTATTTAGGTGCCCCTAAGTATTTTACAGAAGAGAAGCTGGACAAATGTTATACAGGTGTAGCTACAGGGTTGGCCTGGACACCAGTGGGCGGAAGTATCCTGTTTATCGAAGTGGTGAAAGTGAAAGGTTCGGGAAAGCTTATGCTTACCGGCTCCTTGGGGGATGTGATGAAAGAATCTGCCCAGGCTGCAGTAACTTATGCACGCGAGCATTATAAGGATCTGGGTTTAAAGGAAGATTTTTATCAAAAGATAGACTTGCATATTCATGTTCCCGAAGGTGCTACGCCAAAAGATGGACCATCTGGGGGCGTGGCAATAGCCTCCGCGATTATCTCCTCTTTATCCGACAAACCAGTGCGCAATGATGTTGCCATGACTGGAGAACTTACCCTAACAGGAAGGATATTGCCGGTGGGAGGGATTAAAGAAAAATCACTGGCCGCATTGCGAGCAGGTATCAAAGAAATAATTGTACCTCTTCTAAATAAGAAAGATGTGGGAGAGGTTTCTAAAGAGATTGTTGAAAAAGTGAAGTTTCACTATGTGGAAGACATGACTCAAGTAATTGATCTCGTTCTTATAAAGTAAAGGGCAGATTATTGGTAGAGAAATTCATTGCTTTGAGATACCTGGGGGGCAAGAAGAGTTTTATTTCTCTTACCTCTTTTTTTTCTGTTTTAGGAATTACGGTAGGAGTAGCTGCATTAATTGTAGTTTTGTCTGTGATGAACGGTTTTAATTCCACGCTGACGGAAAAGATACTGGGGGTCAACCCTCATGTGATAGTGATGAGCTATAATCATTTTTTCAGTGAAAAAAGAGTAGCGGAAATAGAAAAAATGGGCTACCAATCTTCGCCTTTTTTGCTTTCTCAATGCATCGCATCATCTGGCAGGGTGAGTGTAGGTGCATTGATTAGAGGAATAAATTTTGAGAATGCACCGGTGAAAAGATATTTTTCCGTTGAGAAGCAGGGTGTAATTGTAGGTGAAGAGTTGGCTAACATTTTAGGCATAGGGGTCGGGGATAAAGTAAGATTGGTTTTCCCCTCGATGAAAAAAACGGCCCTGGGTTCTGTACCTATGTCCTGGGAAGGCAAAATTAACGGTATTTTTAATTCAGGCATGTATGACTACGATGCATCCATGATTTTTATACCACTTAATAAAATGCAGGAAATTTTAGATATGAGGGGAGTAATTACAGGGATGGGCATTTACCTGAAAAATCCTTTTAAAGCAAGAGACATAGTAAGAAACATGTCTGCGAGACTTTCCTATCCACTTTATGCTCGGAGTTGGATGGATATGAATAGGAATTTTTTTTTCGCCTTAAAATTGGAAAAAGTGACTATGTTTATCGTTCTTTCCTTAATTGTTCTGGTGGCCATTTTAAATATTTTAAGTAGTTTGACGATGTCCGTAATGGGTAAAGTAAAAGATATTGCTGTGTTGGTTTCTATGGGAGCAACATCTACTAATATTAAAAAATTATTTGTTATTCAAGGCTTTATCTTGGGACTAAGCGGTGTAGCAATGGGAAATATATTGGGTTTTATTATCTGTTTTGTCTTGAAAAAATATCATTTTATAAGTCTTCCCTCTAATGTATACTATGCCACTACCCTTCCTGTGGATATTCATTTAATGGATGTGGCTATTATTTCGTTGTTTACTCTTTTTCTTTCTGTTTTTGTTTCGCTTTATCCGGCACACAAAGCCTCTAAATGTAATGTAATAGAGGTTCTAAAGTGAATTTTTTGATTAAAGCCTGTGGTATAAAACGTTCTTTTTTCAGCGGAGGAAAGAGAATAGAGGTTTTAAAAGAGCTGGATCTGGAGGTATACGAAGGAGAGATAATAGCGATAATAGGTGTTTCTGGTTCTGGAAAAAGCACCCTGCTCCATATTTTGGGATTAATGGATGCACCAGATGAGGGAGAACTTATATTTTTAGGGTTGAAAAATCCTTTTTCTCTCGGTGAAAAAAAGGTTGCATCTCTGAGAAATAGGGAAATAGGTTTTGTTTTTCAGTTTCCTTCTTTACTTCCTGAGTTTAGTGTGTTAGAAAATGTATTGATGCCGACATTTATTGGAGGGTTTAAAAATAAAGAGAAACGGGCAACGGAGCTTTTAAAAAGTATGGGTTTAAAAGAAAGCCTTTTTAATAGGAGAAGCTACATGCTTTCGGAGGGCGAGAAACAAAGGGTTGTTTTGGCGAGAGCTTTAATAAACAAACCTCGGTTGGTTATAGCAGACGAACCGACGGCGAGCTTAGATGAAAAAACGGCTGCAGAGATATTCGATTTAATTAAGAACATTAATAGGTTTTATGGACAGACATTTATTGTAGCTTCTCATGACAGAACATTCTTAAGTAGGTGTGATCGCTCGTTTTTCCTTCATGGGAGTAAATTATATGAAACTTAGATTGTTGTTTTTTATTTTTGTTTTTTCCTTGTTTTCTGTTTCTGTGTTTGCTCAAGATGTGGTAAAGGTGGATGTTAAGGGGTTGGTAAGAACAGATAAGCTTACTGTAATGGATGTTATAAAAACGAAGGTAGGGGGAAAATATAGCATAGAGAAAGTTGATAACGATGTTCGTCGCATATATAGCTTGGGGTTTTATAATAACGTAGAAGCAGATGTTGAAGATGTAAAAGGCGGGCGGAGTGTTACCTTTATACTGAAGGAAAAGCCGTCTATAAGATTTATTACCTTTGTTGGAAATAAAAAGTTTAAAGATAAAGAGTTACTCAAAAATTGTGAAACAAAACCTTATCGAATACTCACCCCAGATTTGGTAACAGAGAGTATAGAAAGAATGAAAGCATTATATACAAAAAAAGGTAGATATCTCACTGAAATCTTCTGTTCTGTTAAATCTGTTCCGGAAAATAGGGTGGACATTGAATACACCATTCATGAGAGTAAGAAAGTAGTAGTAAGAAATATAAATATAATTGGTAATGAACATATAAAAAATAGTGTTATTGAAAAGGCAATGGTAACCCACAAAAAACACGGTCCATATATTCTTACATTTTTACCCTGGTTTTATACAGGTAGGTTTAATGAAGATGCTGTTTTGATGGATAAAGAGGCAGTGAGAGATGTTTATCTAAAGAAGGGTTACGCTGAGGTGAGTGTAAAGGATCCTATAATAGCGGTTGATGTTTCTCGTTCCTGTATAGACATGGATATATCATTAAAGGAGGGACAAAGATATACTCTAAAAAATATAGAGTTTAAAGGCGAGGAGCCTTATAATATTGAGTTTCTGAAGAAACAAATGAAGTCTAGGGAAGGAAAGTTTTTCAATGGTGTCGCTTTTAGACAAGACATAATGAAGATAACTGACCTTTATGGGCAGAAAGGCTATGCATTTTGTGATGTAAAACCCATTATTCATTTGGATAAAAAGAATAAAATGATTGATGTTACCTTTGTTATAGATAAGAGACATAAAATTTATATAGATAGGATAGAAATTGTGGGCAATGAGAAGACAAGGGACAATGTAATTAGAAGAGTGCTGAAATTAAAAGAGAGAAGTCTCTACAACTCCAAGTATTTGAGAGACAGTAGAAGAGGGCTGTATAAAACAGATTATTTTAAAGAAGTGACAATTACTACAAAACGGGTGGATAAAGAAGATAAGCTCAATGCACGGGTAGCAGTGAAGGAGAAACACACCGGGTCATTTAATGCTGGAGTGGGTTATGGTACATTTAATAAATTCAGTGTAATGGGCAGTGTGATGGAAAGAAATCTTTTGGGGACAGGGTTGCATGCTTCGTTCAGCGGGAACATAGGTTCTCGTACCTCATTGTTTGATCTTACAGTAACTCAGCCCTGGCTATTCAATAAACCCATCTCTCTTTCTGGAACACTATACAATTCAAAGTATGACTATACAAGTTATGATGAGCATGCTTATGGAGGTAAGATAACGCTTGCTCGTAGGTTTTTTGATAATACATTGAAGATAGGTTCTACCTATGGTCTTTCCTTAGAAAAGATAGATATAACGGAGTCAAACCCCAGTAAGTATCTTAAGGATCAGGAGGGAAGACATACCGAAAGCTATGTTACTCCATTTATAGAAAGAGATACATTAGATAGCAGTGTTTTTCCCACCAGCGGTGCTCTCTCAAATGTTTCTGTGCGTGTTGCAGGACTGGGCGGAACAGAGAGATATACAAAAACTGTCGCTTTCCATTCCATTTATCATAAGTTATTTTCATCACCCCTTATAGCTCATGTAAGGGGAGAAGCGGGATATGCAACGGGTATTTCAGGTAAGCATGTTCCTATTCAGAATAAGTTTTTCTTGGGAGGCATAGATAGTGTGAGAGGTTTTAGCGAGGGGAAGATTTCTCCCGAGGATGATGAGGGAAATTATATCGGCGGCGAGAAGGAGATTGTATTTAATTCTGAGTTGATCTTTCCCATATTGACTGAGTTGAATTTTTATGGTGTGGCTTTTTATGATATGGGTAATTGTTGGAGGATGACAGAAAGTCTATCTAGCTTAAGAAAGGGAGCAGGATTGGGTTTGAGGTGGATTTCTCCTTTAGGACCGATGAGAATAGAATGGGGCAAGAACCTTTCTCCCAAAGGAGACGAGAAGGGCTCAGTATGGCACTTTACAATGGGAATGGTATTTTAAGGAGGTATTATGCAAAGAGTTTTGTTTTCTTTTGTTTTGTTATTCTTTTTTACCAGCACTGCCTTTTCTTTGAATGTAGGTGTTGTTGATTTGCAGAGAGCATTAAATGAGTGTGAGGCGGGGAAAGTTGCAGTGCAAAATTTGAAAAAGACAGCAGAAGTAAAGAAAAAAATTATTGAGAGAAAAAAAGCAGAGTTGACGAAATTGCGTGAGGAGCTTTCCAAAAAAACTTTGAAAGAAACAGAGAGAGGCAAGAAAGAAGCGCTCTATGAAACAAAAGCTAGGGAATTGCAAAATTTTATGGGAAAGGTTCAGGGGGAAATTTCAAATAAAAGCAATGAGTATCAAAGTAATATTCTAAAAGGCCTTGTGGATATGACTAAAAAGATAGCGAAGAAGGAAAAAGTAGATATTGTGATAGAGATACACGGTGGGATAGTTTATTTCAGTCCTACAATGGATTTAACGGATAAACTCATAAAGGCATATAACAAATTTACTCAGAAGAAGAGATGAAAGTAAGTGATTTGGCTAGAGCTTTACAAATTAAATTTGTGGGTAACGAAGAATTAGAAATTAGTGGTGTTGCTTCTCTAAATTCGGCGAAAGACAACGATTTGGTTTTTGTGGCGCATGAAAGCTATGCTGAAGGTCTGAAATTAACCCGTGCGAGGGCTATTCTCGTAGCCGAAGGTTTTAATTGTTCCCGTTTTCCGCAGAAGACATTTTTTCTTTCTCCCAATCCTCAACTTTCCTTAGCCAAGGTTTTATCATTGTTTTATCCTCCGAAAGTACATTTTAGAGGAATAAGCGAAATGGCATCTGTGGATAGTAGTGTTAAATGTGATGAGGATGTGGGTATAGCTCCATTCGTTTATGTTTCTAAGAATGTTCATATTGGGAAGGGAACGCAGATTTTTCCTTTTACATATATTGGTTCTGATGTGGATATAGGAGAGAACTGTCTGATTTATTCGCATGTGGTGTTGAGGGAAGGTACAAAAATAGGCAATAGAGTGATCTTGCAACCTGGGGTTGTAATCGGTAGTGATGGATTTGGATATGCGGAAAGAGGAGATGGTTCGAGAGAAAAGATTATGCAGGTAGGTAAGGTAGTTATAGAAGATGATGTGGAAATTGGAGCAAATACCACTATAGACAGAGCGACATTTGATGAAACGCTGATAAAAAAAGGCACCAAGATAGACAATCTGGTTCAAGTTGCTCACAATGTGGAAATAGGAGAAAATAGTGTAATAGTAGCTCAAGTAGGTATTGCAGGCAGCACAAAGATAGGAAAAAATGTAATTTTAGCCGGTCAGGTAGGCGTGGTTGGACACATAAGGATTGCTGATGATGTTGTTGTTGGTGCCAAATCTGGTATCCCTGGAAATATTAGAAAAAAAGGTACATATTTTGGCATACCGGCGATAGAACACAAAAGGGCACTGAAGAATATGGCGATGGTCAATAGACTGCAGCAATTTTATGAACGGGTGAAACTTATTGAACAGAGATTGGAGAAGGTAGAGGAGAAACTAAAATGATGGATATAGAGGAGATTAAACGCATTTTACCCCATCGCCCACCATTTTTACTCATTGATAGGATTATTGATGCGAAAGAGGGTTCTTCCATCACGGCGATAAAAAATGTAACCTACGATGAGCCGTTTTTTGTTGGTCATTTTCCTCATAAAGCGATTATGCCTGGCGTTTTGATTGTGGAAGCTATGGCTCAAGCAGGCGGTGTTTTGTGTTTTTTATCTTTAGACGAGAAGGGACCGACGAGTGATAAGGTGGTGTATTTTATGGGGATAGAAAGGGCAAAATTCAGAAAACCTGTGATACCTGGTGACAGTTTAGAGTTGAAGGTAAATATAGTAAAGAGAAGAGGGAACATTTGGAAACTTGCAGGAAAAGCATTTGTTGAGAAAAATGTTGTGGCAGAAGCAATTATAATGGCTCAGGTAGTTTAAATGATTCATCCTACGGCGATAGTAAGTAAGAAAGCAGAGATTGGAAAAGATGTAGAGATAGGACCTTATAGTTATATAGGGAAAAAGGTGCAAATAGGAGACAATACAAAGATTGGTAATAATGTAATAATAGAAGATTACACAACTATTGGGGAAAATTGCAATATTTTTCATCATAGTGTATTGGGTACTGTTCCTCAAGATATTAAGTTTAAAGATAAAGAGACGCAACTTATTATTGGTGATGATAATATTATCAGGGAATTTGTTATGATTAATAGAGGAACAGGGTATGGTGGAGGTGTTACTCGTATTGGAAATGGAAATTTTATTATGGCTTATGCCCATATTGCACATGACTGTATGATTGGGAACAATGTAATTATGGCCAATGTAGTGCAGTTAGCAGGTCATGTTATCGTTGAGGATTTTGCCTGCATAGGTGGGCTTGCAGCTGTTCATCAATTTGTTAGAGTTGGTGCATATTCTATGGTTGGTGGTGTGAGTGGAGTTTCTCAGGATGTTTTGCCTTATATCTTAGTAGTAGGCAATAGAGCCAAACCGTATGGTATAAATGTTGTAGGACTGTGCAGACACGGATTTAGTAGAGAAGATATAAAGACAATCAAACAAGCCTATAAGATTATATTTCGTTCTCATCTTTTGTTAAAAGAAATAATAAAGGAATTAGAAAAGGAAGAATCTCCGTATATAAAGAAAATCCTGGAATTTGTACATTCTTCTAAGCGTGGTTTTTGCAGGTGAAGAGATTACTTTTGGTTTGCGGTGAGCCATCAGGAGAAAAATACGCCTCTTTATTAATAAGAGAGTTGAAAAAGTTGGATGATATAGACTTTGTTGGGTTGGGTTCACATTTTGTTAAAGATGAAATTGAGTTATTAGCCGATTATAGGGATATATCTGTTGTTGGAGTGAAAGAAGCAGTGCCAAAGCTTAAAAGGGCACTTGAGATATACGGTAAGATAAAAGATGTAATAGATGATGTAGATGGAGTAGTTCTCATTGATTTTCCAGAATTTAATTTTAAGGTGGGGAAACTTGCTTATAAAAGAAAGAAGAAGGTTGTCTACTATGTTGCTCCTCAGGTTTGGGCCTGGAGGTCCTATAGAGTGAAAACAATGGCAAAATTTTGTGACAAGATTATCACTGTTTTCCCTTTTGAACGCGCATTTTATAGAAATTTTCCTCATCATGAAAAGGTTTTTTATTTTGGTCATCCTATCTTAGATGTATTGGATGGGAAAATAGGTATTCATAAAGAAGAAGATATAGTACTACTGCTTCCTGGTAGTAGAAAGGACGAGATAAGTTACAATTTACCTATTATATTTGATGCAGCGAAGAACTTGAAGAAAAGACTCCCTAAATTCACATTTGTGTGGGCAACAGGTGGGAATGTGGATACAGATTTTATAAAAAATGTAAAAAATAAATATCCGTTTATAGAAGTGGCAGAAGATACCTATCACATGATGGACATCTCAAAGATAGCTATTGTGGCTTCTGGCACCGCTACCTTAGAATGTGCCGTGTTTGGGTTGCCTATGATTATCGTGTATAAAATATCTCGTTTAAGTTATCTTTTAGGTAGGATACTTGTTCGTCGAGTAAAAGATATTGGATTGCCTAATATTATAGCGGGAAAGAAAATCGTTCCGGAACTTATTGGAGGAAATGCCACTCCATCTTATATAGAAGAATTAATTATTCATATATTGACCAATAGGAGTATATACACCAGTCTCAAGGATAGATTATCGGGGGTGAAAAGCTCTCTGGGAAAACCTGGTGTTTCTTATTCTGCGGCTTCGCTTATCTATAATTCTTTTTATTCCTGATGTGGACTTTTCTTATCTTTCTTCTATTAAGATTTTACCGTTTGTTTTTTAAAGTAAGGGTTAGCTGGAGTTTTAAGAGAGAAGATATTCATTCTCCTGTAGTATATGTATTTTGGCATGGGAACATGTTCGTTATGCCATTTCTTTATAAGGGTGGCTGTATAAAGACACTTGTCAGCACCCATCATGATGGAAGGTTAGCTACTCAAATTATACGTTTTTTTAGTATTGGTAATATTCCTGGATCCAGTCACAGAAAACCTTACCAGGCATTTAAATTGATGTTGAAGGCAATAAAAAAGGAAAATTGCGATATTGCTATTACGCCGGATGGACCGACAGGTCCTTATCACAAGATGAAAAAAGGACCACTGGAATTAGCTTATTTGGCGAAAGTACCTATAGTTCCTATAAGAGTAAAACACAGAAGAGCATGGCAACTCAAGAGTTGGGATAGATTTTTTATCCCTAAACCTTTAAGTGAAGTGAGTGTTAAGTTTTTAGAACCTGTTTATGTTAATGACAAACAAGACATAGAAAGGATAAACTCTTTTATTGGTGATGTTTTATGAACATTATGTGGATAAGTAAAATTCAAAAGACCTTACTTCCCTTGCTTTTTCCTCTTTCTATTGTCTTTGGGAAAGTATTATATTTGCGCAGAATTTTGTACAACAGTCTTTTTTCTAAGAAGATTACGGATATTAAGATTATTGGCATAGGCGGTATTACCTTAGGAGGTGCAGGGAAAACACCGGTTGTTATAAGGATAGCTAAAGCATTGAAAGATAGAGGTAAGAGTATATGTGTTATAGTAAGCGGATACGGAGGAAAGATAAAAGTTCCTGCTCTTGTTTCTGATGGGCATGATGTGTTTTTTGATACACCTTTTGTCTCCGATGAGGCATTGCTTATTGCCGGTAAGGCGAATGTTCCTGTGATTAGCGCTAAAGATAGAATAAAGGGTGTTGAATATGCTAAAGATATGGGTTTTAAATATGTAATCTTAGATGATTCTTTTCAATATTTGAAAGTAAAGAAAAACTATGAGATATTGGTGTTGAATGGAGAAAATCCCTTTGCGGACGGACTTCTATTCCCTGCAGGAGGCTTGAGAGAAAATAAAAATTGTGTAAAATTTGCGGATCAGGTAATTTCAGTGTATAAAAGTAAGGTTGATAGTACAGTATGTATAGGTAAAAAGGCAGTATTTAAACCTGTAGGTATATTTAGTAGAAAGGCTGAGAGAATTTTCCCTCGTAGTGCTTTTATCTTTTGTGCTATTGGCAACCCACTGTCTTTTAAAAGCAGTGTTAAAGAGATGAATATTAGGATTGTAGGCGAAAGATTTTTTATGGATCATCATATATATACCAGTGCGGATAAGGAGAAACTCCTTAACTTAAAATATAAGACAAATGCTGATGTTTTACTCACCACCACTAAAGATATGGTAAAATTAAAAGATTTTGATTGTGCGTATTTAGATTATACCTTGGAAATAAAAAATATAGATGATTTGATAAGAGAGATAGAGAATGCTTAGATTAGTTATCAAAAGATTATTTGTATATGTAAAACCTTACATTAAGTATTTAATCATATCCAGTATATCAATGGTAATTGTGGGAGGATTAACTGCCCTTATTGCCTATTTAGTAAAACCTGTTTTGGATGATATATTTATTTCTAAAAACAAACAGATGCTTATTCTTTTACCTATAGCTGTAGTAATTGTTTATCTTCTAAAGGGTATTTTTACTTATCTTCAAAGCTGGTATGCGGCTTATGTAGGTGAAAATGTATTGTTCAAGATAAGGAATAACCTATTTGAATGCATATCTATGCTTTCTTTAGATTTTTTTGACCGTTATCATACGGGGGAGCTTATCTCCAGGGTAATGAATGATACGGAAATGCTGCAGGAAGTTGTGGCTCGCACTATACCGGACGCGATAAGAGAGTCATTTACCGTTGTTTTTCTACTTGTTGTTATATATATGAACAATGTGAAGTTGGCTCTCATCTCTACCATTGTTTTTCCTATAGCTGTTTATCCCCTGGTAAATTTAGGTAATCGCTTGAGAAAGATTGGCAAAAAGAGACAGGAAACAGTGGCAATGGTTACCACCATTCTTCAAGAAGCATTCACAGGAATAAGGGTGATCAAGGCGTTTGCCACAGAGAAAAAAGAATCAAAAAAATTTGAACAAAAAGGAAATGATTTCTTAAAGATAAACTTGAAATCGGTGCGTGTATCAGAGCTCGTTTCTCCTTTGATGGAGTTTATCGGTGCGATAGGGCTTGCTTTTCTCATCTGGTTTGGCGGCTATTTAGTGTTTAAAGGAACTATTACCGTTGGTGGTTTTTTCTCATTCGTAGCCGCTTTATTTATGCTCTATAAACCGTTTAAATCTATCGCTCGTGCCTATGGTAAGATGGAGTCTGTTCTTCCTGCTGCTGAGCGTATATTTGGAATGATGGATAGAAAACCCACAGTGATAAATAAGAAAAACGCAATAGAATTTGTAGAATTAAAGAAAGGTATAAAGTTTGAAAATGTTTCTTTTTCCTATGAAGATAAAGAGGTTTTAAAAGATATAAACCTGTTCATTCCTGCAGGAGAAATTGTTGCTTTTGTGGGCGAGAGCGGAGGAGGGAAATCCACATTGATGGATCTTATTCCTCGTTTCTATGATATAAACACCGGTTGTATATGTTTTGATGATACGAATGTAAAGGATTTTGAGCTGTCTTCTTTACGCAGACACATCGGCATTGTGTCTCAGCATACATTTTTGTTCAATGACACCGTGAAGAACAATATATCTTATGGTATGGACGGTAAAGCGAATATGGAGGATATCATAAGGGTATCTACGGCAGCCTTTGCTCATGATTTCATTCAGAAATTACCTCATGGTTATGATACGGTGTTAGGAGAGCAGGGATTTACGCTTTCAGGCGGTGAAAGACAGCGTATAGCTATTGCTCGGGCTTTGTTAAAGAATCCCCAAATTCTCATTTTGGATGAGGCAACGGCAGCATTGGATAGCTCGTCGGAGGAAATCGTTCAAAAAGCCTTAAATACTTTAATAAAAGGAAGAACAACATTGATTGTTGCCCATAGGTTTTCTACTGTTTTGAATGTTCCTACAATTGTGGTGATAAAGGATGGAAAGATTATAGATTGCGGAAATCATCAGGAATTATTTGGTCGCTGTGATTATTATCGTAAATTGTATAAGATGCAGTTTAAAATATGATCTTTTTGTATAATCTCTTTATTGTTTTAGCTTTACTTCTCGCATCCCCTTTTCTTATTTATAAGATTTTTGTCAACAAAAGATGGCGATACAGGGTAAAAGAACGTTTTTTACCTAAAAAAATAAAAAAGGATAATTTTTTTTTACTCCATGCTTCATCCTTAGGTGAGATAAATGCATCTAAAGTATTGATAGATGAGTTAAAGAAGAGATTTTCTTTAGATGTTGTGGTTACTACATTTACGGATACGGGTTTTAAAAGGGCAAAACAGTTGTATTCTTCCGTTTATTTTCTTCCCTTAGATATCTTTTTCCTTTATTCAGTGATGTTTTATAATAAACCAAGATTTGCGGTTCTTTTTGAAACGGAGTTATGGCCTTCCTTGGTATATTTTTTAAAGGCACATCACATTCCCATATTTATCGTGAACGGAAGAATGAGCAAAAGAAGCTTTAAGTGGTATCGTTTCTTTTCTTTTTTCTTTAAACCTGTTTTGCAGATGTTTGATGCTATTTTTGTGAGAAGTGAAGATGATAAATCGAGGTTTCTTAAACTAACAGATGGCAGGGGAATCATAAAAGTATGTGGCAACATAAAGGGATTTCCGCCTGTTGAAGAGACAAAAGAGGTAGATTTGTCACCACAATATGATGTAATTACATTTGGTAGTATACATGCAGGAGAACTTGATATAATAATACCTGTTGTAAAAAAGCTTATAAATAAAAAAAGAATGATTGTAGTAGCTCCTCGTCATTTAGAAAAATTATCTCTATTTGAAAAGAGATTGAAGGAAGAAAATATTGATTATAGAAGAAGAACCGAAAAAAAATGGGGGAATACAATACTCTTAGACACATACGGGGAATTGGTTTCTTTTTATAAAAATAGTAAAGCAGTATTTATTGGGGGTAGTCTAATCCCCAATATAGGAGGACATAATCCCATAGAAGGACTTCTATCTGAGAGGAAGGTAATATTTGGTCCTTTTATGGATAATTTTAAAGAAGAGGTAGATAGAATTATTAGGATGGGATTGGGGTCTTATGTGTATAGTGGAGAAGAATTAGCAGAGAAGATGGAAGAGGTTTTGCAAGAGAAAAACGGGAAAAATGAGGGATTTTTTGATTATTATAAAAATGTTCTTTCTTGCTATGTGGATGGTATTGAGAAACTATTGATGAGTGACGAAAAAAACCTATAATATATACAATGAATTTTAAAAAAATTCTTGTCGTTCAAACCTCCTTTTTGGGAGATACAATACTAACACTGCCATTAATAAAAAGTATTAAAAAGAGTTTTCCTGATGCTGTAGTCTTTTGTTTAACTATACCTCAAAACGGTGGTGTATTTTCAGGTAATAAAGATATTTCTGGGATAATAACATATGACAAGCATGGTAAAGAAAATGGCATAAGCGGTTTTATAAGAAAACTAAAAGAAATAAAGCAAGAGCACTTTGATGTTTTAATATCTGCTCATCGTTCCATGCGTACTTCATTGCTTGTTCTGTTTTCGCATATCCCATTGAGAATAGGTTTTTCTGATTCTGCTATGCCTTTTGTGTATAACAGGATTGTGAAAAGGGATCTCCACATTCACGAAGTGGAAAGAAATCTCTCTCTTTTAAACCCTTTAAATATTGGTAAGGAAAAATGGAGTTATGATGCAGAACTTTATTATCCTGAGGAAGCGAAGGCATTTTGTGGCAACATATTTGAAGCTTATGGAGTGAGAACCGAACTGAAGATAGGTATAAATCCATTTTCTATATGGCCTACTAAAAAGTGGCCCAAGGAAAGATTTAAGGCTCTTGCAAAGCGTATTACAGATGAGCTGCATGGTCGGGTGTTCGTCTGTGGAATGGAAAGGGACAAAGAAGAAGCCTCTTTTATAAAGGGTGACAATGAACGTATTATAAATCTTGCTGGAAAGACAAAATTGAAAGAACTATTCTGTCTGATCTCTCAAATGGATGTTTTTATAACCAATGATTCTGGTCCTATGCATATTGCTTGTGCTTATAATGTTCCTACGGTGGCTATATTTGGTCCTACAGTGCCCGAGTTTGGTTTCTCTCCCTGGGGGAAGAGATGTACTGTAGTGGAAAGAAAGGGCTTGAAATGTCGTCCCTGTGGAAAGCACGGAAATTTTCGTTGTCGTGAGGGACATTTCAAGTGTATGCTGGATATTTCCGTAGACGAGGTTTTTGTAGCAATGAAGAGGTTTGTAGATGAGAATACTCGTCATTCGTTTTAGTTCGCTGGGCGATGTAGTACTTTCTACAGCTTTTATTTATTCTTTAAAAAAAATATATTCTAATGCATTTGTTACTTATGTAACAAAATGTAAATACAAAGATGTGATAGAGGGCAACCCTTCTGTTGATCGTGTTGTATGTTTGGAGGAAAATGAGTCTATAGTTTCCTTAGTACATAAAATAGAGGATAGATTTGATATTCTGTTTGATCTCCATAATTCTCTACGCAGTAATATGTTATCTTTCTTTATAAAAAAAAGGAGATGCCTACGCCTTTGCAAACATACACTGTTTAGACTCTCTTTGATAAAAAAAAATAGATTTTTAAGATTACTCTCTATTAAAAAACCTTTGGGCGGAGTGATTGAATGGCAATTATCTCTGCTGGGCGTTCAGAATAAAAGATTTTTTCCTCATCTCTTTGTAGATAAAGACACAAAGAACAATGTGTCAGAAATGATGGGTAACCACTTTAAAGATAGATTTTTAGTGGGTTTTGCAGCGGATAGCAGGTGGAAGACGAAGATGTGGGGATCAGATAAATACAGTGCATTGGCTGAGAAAATACTATCCTGGAATAAAAATGCTGTTTTATTTTTGTTCGGAGAGAATAAAGAGATAGGCGATCGGATTGAAATTGTTTGTCCTCACAGGATATACAACCTTATGGGTAGATTGACGATAAAAGAGGTAATTGCATTGATTAGTTTTATGAATATTTTTGTGAGTAATGACTCCGGATTAATGCATATAGCAAATGCTTTTCGTATTCCACTGGTGGCTATATTTGGTCCTACGGTTAAGGAGTTTGGTTTTTATCCTCGAGGTGAAGAGGTAAGGGTGGCGGAGGTAGATGTGCCGTGCCGTCCTTGCTCGCTTCATGGAACAGATGTATGTAAAAAGGATTACCAATGCATGAAGATGATTTCAGTTGATGATGTTTTTGATAAAGTAAAGGAGGTATCGCAATATGCAAACCAGCGTGCCCGTTCTTCTATATCATCATATAAATGAGGAAGGGATCCCACCCGAGCTTTTTGAGGAACAGTTAAAATTCTTAAGGGGAGAAGGTTATAAGTCTATTGGATTAGAAGAGCTTGCCCTGTATATGAAAGAAGGCAAAAAAAACTGGCAGAAGGCAGTGTGTATTACATTTGATGATGGTTATTTAGACAATTGGGTTTATGCCTGTCCTTTGCTTAAAAAGTATGAATTTAAAGCCCTGCTTTTCTTGGCTACATGGATGGTGGAAGAAGAGACAACCACCAGTTTCAATCTGCAGGATGTATGGCAGGGGAGAATAAAAAAAGAGAGGCTGTCCCCCTGTATGTCTACCTGGAGTATAGTAGATAATTATCCAGCAAAGACAGAACGAAGATTATGCTGGGAAGAAGTGAGACAAATGAATAAAAGTATTTTTGATGTGCAATCTCATACTAAGCGTCATCGTAAAGTTTATGCAGATGGTAAAATTAGAGGGTTTAATCAGCCCAGAAAGAAAAATAGTATATGGGAAAGTATAGATGGTGATGAACGTTACGGAACACTTAATTTTTTGAGAAAACCAGAGTTGGCAAACAATCGTTTTATTCCCGATAAACTGCTGAATGATGAATTAGCTGAGTATGTATTGAATAATGGCTATGTGAATTTTTTTAAACAAGACAGGTGGAAAGAAAAATTGGAAGATATAGTGAAAGATTATCACAAAAGACATGGAAAAATAGGAAGAATGGAAACAGACGAAGGACGCTGTGAGAGGATAAAAAATGTATTATTCATAGGCAAGGGGGAAATAGAAGGTGAGATAATGAAGAGATGCTCTGCATTTAGTTGGCCCTGGGGAGCATACGATGATTTGAGTATAAAAGTAGCACAGGAAGTGGGGTTTAAGTATCTATTTACCGCTAAGCCCGGTTCTAATTCGCCAGGTGATGATGTGCTTTTTATAAAGAGATTTAATGTGTGGAAGAAGGATTTGAACTGGTTTAAGTCTCGCATTAGGCTTTATTCAAATAAATTGAGAGCAAGGTTGTATGGCGGTATGTATAGAAAAATTTAGCGTTCTGCATATAGATACGGAGAAGAGATTTGGCGGAGGACAAAAACAGGCTTTAATTCTGGCAAGAGGATTGAGGAATGAGGGGATAGAAAGCGTATTTGCTTTAAAAAAAAGTGCTGTATTGAGGGAAAAAATAGGAAGTGAGTTTGAATGTGTTACATTTTCTTTTAAAGGAGAATGGGACCTGCAAAGTGCACTAAAGATTTTATCTTTTGTGAAAAAAAGGAATTTTTCTATTGTTCATTCTCATACTGCTCATGGTGCTTTTTATTCTGCTTTTTTAAAGCTTTGGGGAATAAAGACAGTGCACACTAGAAGGGTTAGTTATCACATCAAAGGATTTTTAAAAAAAACCAAATATAGGTTACATGATGCCATTGTCTGTGTTTGTTCGTCTATTAAAGATAATTTTTCTTTTATTGATGATAGAAAATTGTATGTTATACATAGTGCAGTGGATATTAGGGGAAATGATATTTCAAGGAGCGTGGCAAGAAAGAGACTGGGGTTGCCTGTAGATGGAAAAGTAATATTGAATGTAGGAAACATTTTACCCATGAAGGGACAAAAGATATTATTGGATGCTTTTGCTTTATTGAATAGAAGGATTTGTCTTTTGATTGCCGGAGATGGCGACAAAAGTATATTACAAAGGATGATAAACGATAAGGGGTTAAGCAATGTTTATCTGTTGGGCTTTGTAGATGATGTAGAAAAACTTTATCCTGCTACGGATGTAGTGGTGATCAGTTCTACAGAGGGGGAAGGCTCGCCTGCGGTGTTAAAAGAGGCATTCTGGTTTGGTATTCCCGTTGTGGCTACGGATGTAGGAGGGATAAGAGAGATAGGTGAAGGGGCATGCCTCATTGTTCCTCCCGATGATGCATCGGCCATTTTTCATGCTGTAGAGCGCATTTTTAAAGATGAAAAATTGAGGGATATGCTTATTGAAGCAGGTAAAAAAAGGGTTTATCTTTTTTCTCCTCAAAATATGGTAAAAAGGTATATAGATGTGTATGAGAAGGTTTTATGGGCATAAGATTGAATATATTTGATAACAAAACCCAGCTTCAAAACATACCGCAGAAAACAGGAGTATATCTCATAAGGAATAGAGAAGATGAAATAATTTATGTGGGGAAAGCTAAGAATTTGAGAAAGCGGGCATCTTCTTACCTGCACCCAGAAACCCTTTCACCGTTCAAGCAGGCAATGGTAAATGAAGCAGGGGAAATAGAAATTGTCGTGGTAGAAAAAGAGAAAGAGGCGTATCTGTTGGAATGCAGTTTCATCAAGGAATATCGTCCTCCCTATAACATCGTTTTGCGAGATGATAAGAGTTACCCCTACCTGAGGCTTACACTGTCCCAGAAATTTCCCTCTCTTACATTAGCTCGACGTGTAAAAAAGAAAGGTGATCTCTATGTTGGACCTATTACTCCTGTAAAAAAATTAGGAGGAATACTAAGGGTTTTACGGAGAACATTTCCTATAATTCAGAGGGAAATCAGTTTTTGTCTAAAGAGGAAAGAACCCTGCATCTACTATCAGATGGGGCTGTGTTCCGCTCCTTGTTGCGGAAAGATTAGTGAAGAAGGATATGGGAAAATAGTGGAGGAATTAAAGCTGCTTTTACAGGGGAATGGAAGAGAATTGGTAAAAAAACTAAAGGAGCAGATGAAGCAATGCGCAGAAAATTTAAATTTTGAGAAAGCTGCAAGATTGAGGGATAGGATAAATGCGGTCAGGCTTTTTTACAAAGGACAAGAGATTGTAGAAATGAAAAACTATACGGCAGATGTTATAGGCTTTGCCTATGAGCATGGTGCTTTGTGTGCTAATATTCTTTCGGTCAGAGGCGGTAACATCACTGCCAGTCGTTCATTTTTTTTGGAAAATGTGGACGATTCTTTTGAGATAAGGGAAAACTTTATTGTACAATATTATTTAAAAGGTGAGTTTCTTCCGAAAGAAATTGTAACAAGTAAGTTGACAAAAAGAGAGATAATACAGGAGTTATTGAATACAAAATTGGTCGTGCCCAGGAGAGGTAAAAAAGTGAATCTCTTAAGAAAAAGTGAGGAAAATGCGCAAACAAATCTTGAGATATATCTTCGGAAGGTGCATATAGAAGATGTAATATTAGAAAAGATAAAAGAATATTTGTCTTTAAAAAAGATTCCTTATATATTTGATGTATTTGATGTTTCCCATATTGGAGGAACGAATGTAGCAGGTGCGAGCGTGAGATACAGCAGGGGATTTGTCAAGGGTATGTATAGGCGTTTTAGTATGGAAAAAGGTGTTTGTGATCTGGATTGGATGTGTGAGCTTGCGATGAGGCATATAAAGAATATACAGGAAGAGGGAAGGAGCATGCCGCATGTGATTTTGGTAGATGGAGGAAAGAGGCATGCAGATGTTGTAAGAGAAGTTGTTCCTCACTGTATTTCTGTGGCAGGCATTGCTAAAGAGAAAATAAATGATAGAGTGAGAAGGGCAAAAGGGGATGTTTTGGATAGGATTTATACGAAAGAAGGTAGAATGGATGTGGACGATGATGTCTTGCGTTTTTTTCAAAAGCTGAGGGATGAGGTGCATAGGTTTGCATTGAGTTTTCATCGCACAAAGAGGAGAAAAATGGCGCTCACCTCCCTGTTAGATAGGGTTGAGGGTGTAGCTCAGGCCAGAAAAAGGTTGCTTTTAAGACACTTTGGTAGCATAGAGGCAATTGCTAAGGCAGATTGTAATAAAGTGGCTAAGGTGGGAAAGATAAGTATGAAACAGGCTTATCGTCTGGTTGAGAGATTCAGGGAAATATCGTGAAAAAAATATTCCTGTTAATTATATTTTTTTCCTTGTGTGCATGTGCTACGCCCCAGATTAAAACATATCATTCGTCGTCTCTTTATTATCATTATATGCTTGCTCATATCTACATAAATGAACATAAGATTGATAAGGCAAAAGCAGAATATGAATGGATGCTAAAGAATAGCAAAAAGCCGCTTTTTTATGAGGAATATGCCAGGCTTTTAGCAAGAGGGGATCCTGAAAAGAGTATTCGTCTTTTGCGAAGGGCTATTGATATGGATCCGGATAGAAAATCTGCCTATCTTTTACTATCTGGTTTGCTCTTGCAGCTTTCAAGGGTTGACGAATCGGTTGTTGTGCTTCGTGATGCGTCTCACAGGTTTCATGATGCGGATATATATTTGAGATGGGGGCTTATCACTGTGAGCAAGGGTGATGTTGCAGAAGCCTTAAAGATATGGAGAGAAGGGTTGTCTTTTAATCCTGATGATACCTCATTACTTTTTTACATTGCCTTAGAATACAGGGAGGGACATTTTTACAAAACTGCTCTTGTCTATGCTAAGAAAGCATACAGTTTGAATGAACAATCAGCTAAGTTAGCTCTTTTAGTAGGGGATATATATATGGATGAGGGTAAGTTAAAAAAGATGGTTTCTTTTTATGAATATGCCTTAGACAAGGTGGGAGACAAGGTGCCTTTGTTGATTGAGCTTTCACAGGCTTATGAAAAATTGAATATGCCGCAAAAGGAAGAAAAAATATACCAGCGACTTCTTAAGCACGAGGAAGATATAGATGTTATGGAGAGACTAGGTATATTGTATATTAAAAGAGGAGAGTATAAAAAAGCCGTTGATGTTCTGGATAGATTGCGCAGAATTGAGGAGAGTGATCGCGTCAATTACTTTTTGGGCTTGGCTTATTATCTTAAGGAAGATTACCCGCAGGCATTAAAATTTTTCTCTTATATAAAGATAGGTAGTGGTTTTTACTCTTTGGGTGTGCAGAGAACTGTAGATATGTATAAAAAAGAAAAAAAAATGAAAGAAGCCATTGAAGTTTTGAATAAGGCTATAGACTTAAAACCGTTAGATAGCGAGTTGTATTTTTCACTCGCCTCTTTGTATGAGGAAAAAAAGGACTGGTTGAAGGTTGTGGATGTTTTACAAGAGGGAATGAGCAGGATTCCTCTTGATGTAAACTTCCCGTATTACTTAGCAGATGTGTACTATGTAGATTTGCACGATGTAAATAAGAGTATTGATTATCTAAATAAAGTATTAAATATAGACCCGAATAATGCCTCCGCTTTGAATTACTTAGGTTATCTGTATATAGATGAGGATATAAATGTAAATAAAGGCATGGAGTTGGTAAAAAAAGCATTGAGTATTTCTCCAAACAATGGATATTATTTGGATAGCTTAGGCTGGGGTTATTACAGGCAGGATGATTATAAAAAGGCGTTGGAGTATTTAGAAAAGGCATTGAATGCAGTTGAAAATGAACCTGTTATCATGCTACACTTAGCCAATTTATATGTAAAGTTGAACAGAAAAAAAGAAGCAATGGATATGGTAAATAAAATTTTAAAGATTAAACCGGACGACAAAGATGCAAGAGAATTTCTCCAAAGTATCCAAAAATAATCTTCCAAATATTCTTTCCTTATCAAGAATATTTTTGACTATACCAATAGTTATTTGTATTTATACGGGTACTGATTTTTCCAATATTATTGCTATATTGCTTATTCTTGTTGCCGCTGCTACCGATGTTTTAGATGGTTTAATTGCCAGACGGATGAAATTGGTCACTGATGTTGGGAAATTTCTTGATCCCCTATCCGATAAGATTCTCATATGTTCTATATTCATAACAATGATAGAAACCATTCATATTCCCTTTTGGGCGGTTATTCTTATTATAGTTAGGGAGCTTTCTGTAACCAGTTTAAGGAGTATGGCTGTCCAGAAAGTGGTGTTGGAAGCAAAGTGGGCGGGCAAATGGAAGACTGCTTTGCAGCTTATCTGTATATTGTTACTTTTGTCTAAATTTAAGATATATGGATTATGTCTATTTTATCTTGTTGTGATTTTGACTTTATTTTCTGGCGCAATGTATTTTATATCCTATTTTAAGAAGTATGATAAAAATCCTTAGGATGATAAAGGTAGAGCATACTGTCTTTGCCTTCCCCTTTGCCTTTGTGGGTGCGTTGATGGCAATTCATGCTATACCCCCTTTAAGAATTATTTTTTTTATCGTTGTTGCGATGATCAGTGCTCGTTCGGCGGCGATGACTTTGAATAGGATTATAGATCGAAGATTTGATGCGTTAAATATACGCACGAAAAATAGAGAGATACCAGCAGGCAAGGTGAAAGTAAGAAATGCGTGGATATTTACCATTGCTTCACTTATCGTATTTGAGTTTTCTGCATTTTGTTTAAACAATTTGTGCTTTATGCTTTCTCCCATTGCCCTTTTTTTTATTCTCACTTATTCTTATAGCAAGAGATTCACGCCTTTATGTCATCTGTATTTGGGAGCCACGGATGCGATTGCTCCTTTGGGTGGCTATATAGCGGCAAAAGGAGCTTTTGGGTTAGATGCAATTTTTCTTTCTTTAGGTGTGATGTTCTGGATAGCAGGATTTGATATTCTGTATAGTCTTCAAGATGTGGAATTTGATAAAAAGGCAGGTCTTTATTCCTTGCCCGTGTCTTTGGGCGAAGATAAAGCTTTGATTATTGCTCGTCTGTTTCACCTTTTTACTGTTGTTCTGTTTTTCCTTGCCTTTTATTATTGCGGATTGCATATCTTTTCTTATATAGCTGTTGTTATATCTGCTTTCCTCCTAATCTATGAACACCTGCTTGCCCGTCCTCGTGAGTTGGATAAGATCAATATTGCTTTCTTTAATATCAATGGTTATATTAGTATTATCCTGTTTGTGTTTGTTTTTATGGATATTTTAATATTATGAGTGAGACCTTTTTCATCTGCCAGGCTATATTTGATGTAATGGTCGTATTGTATTTAGTAGCAGATAAGTTTATACAAAAGAGACAGAAGGTAACATTCTTGACTTTGATGGATATGGCAAAGAACCTAATGGAAAAAGAACGCATTTTGGCCGAGAAATTAAAATCTGAGATGGAAAATTATAAAAAAGATAGACAGAAACTGTTAGAAGATATTAAACAGAAAAACGAAATGTTTTTACATTTGTTTTCTATCTGGGAAAAATTGAAGGATAAGCCTGATTTAAAGGATAAAATCTTAAATTTGGAAGAAAAAGGCTATGATATTTCTTCTATTTCAAAGGAATTAAATCTACCGGAGGAAGAAGTAAAACTTTTCTTTGGGGTTTAAATAAAAATACTCAATATATTGCATGAATGATTTATTCTACTTTTATCTCTATAGTCTGAGAATCTTTTTCTTTATATTCT
>JAGGSB010000010.1 GCA_021159305.1 Deltaproteobacteria bacterium
GTCAAGCACGGAATGACAAAAAGGGCGGAGGTCCTGTGGCTAAAATTCTTTCTTCTTCAGCTTCTGGATTTCTATGATTACTACGGATTAACATAAAGAAAAATTTAAAAACGGCGAAGTCGCTTGTTTTGACAAACACTTTGTGTTTGCAAGCAATTCTGCGAAACAGAATTGCTTGACCTTTCTCACAGTATCTGACTCTTTTGCCAGTTTACCCGCTTGTTTTTTTATCCAGTTTGCGTTGTTTTTTCTCTTCTTTCTTTTTTTTCTTAGCTAATTCTTTCTGACGCTTTTTAAATTGATAATTTGGTTTTGCCAATTTTCCACCACCTTGTCGGTTATTTGTTGATAATGATAAAAAAAGGGCATCCCCTTAACATTGGAAGGGGATACCCATTTTACCCACAATCAGAAATTAGATCACAGTCACATTTACTGCAGCAGGACCTTTTTGACCTTGCTCGATGTCAAAGGTAACTTGATCACCTTCATTAAGAGACTTGAAACCAGATGTATTGATTCCTGAATGATGAACAAATACATCCGGACCATCTTTCTGCTCAATGAAGCCGAAGCCCTTACTAGAGTTAAACCATTTTACAGTTCCTTTACTCATTATAGCACCCTCCTTTTAAAAAAATTATCATAAGCCTCAAACTTCAGGATACCACTTTGATAAACGGAAATTCCTTTAGAACGAAACCAACCCGCCAATTAAGAACGGGTATTTACTGATTAGACAAATAATAACACTCTTTTTAAAATAATGCAAGTTAATTGTCGAGTTTTTTGATTAAATATTTTTTGCCCCTGGATTACTTGAATTAACCCCCCTATATTCCCCCCGCTCTTGGGCGAGGGGAAAGAAAAAGGGGGTCGTTAGGATATTACACAGGTCCAGATCTGTGGCAAAGAATATTTTTTGCCTCAAGATTACCTTTTCCTCTGTCATTCCCGTGAAAACGGGAATCCAGATTCCGTGTCAAGCACGGAATGACAAAAGGGCGGAGGGCCAGAGGCTGATATTTTTTTCTTCTTTTTAAATCCGTGAAATTCAAAAATGGGGTAAAGCAATATTATAACCTCAATAAATAACCGTTTTTCTTCAGCCAATCTTTGTGTTTTTTATAATCGGGCATTAACATTTTCACTTTATTCCAGAAGGATTTTGCGTGATTTCTCTCTTCAAGATGCACAAGCTCATGAACAACTACATAATCTATGACAGGTAAAGGTGCCATGATCAGACGCCACGGGAAATTCAAATTCCCTTTATGAGAACAAGAGCCCCATATTTTTTGTGCATTCGTGATACTAATTTTATTATACTTAAATCCCCTCTTTTGTGCATACCATTCAACCCTTTCCGAAATCTTTTCATAAGCTTTCTCTTTGTACCATCTCATAAAAACTTGTTCGGCGATTGGTAAATGTTCCCTTGAGAGATAAAATCCATTTTCAAATTGCAAGGCAGCTTCCTGTTTATCAACTATTATTAATTTGTAATATTTGCCGAGATAAAAAAATCCTTCACCGTTCACAAATTCCTTTTGTGAAAATTTCGGGTCCCTTTTCTGAATATCATTTTTCTTTTTCTCAATCCAATCTTTATGTTTCAGAACAACCCTTTTTATAGTTTCATCATCAACATTAAAAGGAGCTCTTACTATTAAAGCAGCATCATTCGTTATTTGTAATGTGATGGTTTTTCTT
>JAGGSB010000011.1 GCA_021159305.1 Deltaproteobacteria bacterium
ACTCATTCCCCCAAACAGAAGAAGTATAACCTCCAATATAGTAAAAAAAATATAAACCAACCATAATGTTTTTGCCATCTCTTTTATGCGAGGCCTGACTTTCTCTAATTTTACACCAGGCGCTTCCGCGCTGAACAACTTTATTCCACCTGATCCCAACATAGGTAAAATAGCTATATATAAAACAATAATACCCATACCGCCTAACCATTGAGTGAGGCTACGCCAAAAAAGTATGCCTTTCGGCGATAATTCAATATGCTCAAGAACAGAGGCTCCTGTCGTAGTATATCCCGATGCACTTTCAAAGAAACAATCCGTAAAGTTAAGAAATGTATTACAAAAAAGATAAGGCAAAGCAGAAAAAAGAATAGTAAAAAGCCACATAAACACTACTAAAATAAACCCATCTCTGGAATGCAGCTCTCTATCTTTCTGTTTGTAGGAAAAAACATAAAACAGCCCACTAACAAAAAGCGTAATCAAAAAAGATTCTGCAAATGCTGGCCAGGTTTTCTCCGCATAGACAAGAGAAATAAAAAAAGGCAAAAAAAAAGAAAATGAAAATAAAAACAAAAAAAGACTCAATATATAGAAAATCTTTTTCCATTCATGCATCAAAAAAATTCCTTCAACTTCTTCAGGTTCTCATGCAGCGTAAAAACAATCAGCTTATCACCGGGCATAATCATATCTTCACCCTTAGGAATAATTACTTTATCCTTTCTTATAATACCTCCTACCAGACAACCGCGTGGAAACTTAATGTCTTTTATCAATTTATTGGCAACATAAGACCCACTTACCACTACATTTTCTATGGCTTCAACTGCGGACTCAAAAATACTTACTACGGAGACTGTTTGCTCGTGTCTTACAAATCTCAAAATAGCACTGCTGGTAGAAAGTTTGGGAGCAACAATAGCATCTAATCCTAACTTTATTGCTAAAGAAAAATATTCAGCTATATTTATTAAAGTGATTGTCCTTTTCACGCCCATTCGCTTGGACAGGAGAGAAACAAGGATATTAAATTCTTGATCATTAGTCAACGCCATCACACAATCGGAAGAAAACACATTTTCTTCTTTTAAAAGTTCTATATCTGATGCATCTCCTTGAACAACAGAGCTTTTCTTTAATTCTTTGGAAAGAAACTCACAATTTTTCTTATTTCTCTCTATCACCGTTATACTATAACCACTCTTTTCCAATTCTTTGGCAACAAGTTTTCCTATATGTCCACCACCCATAATAACTACACTTTTTATAGGAAAATACTCTTCATTCATTTCATGAGAAAGAGGCATAATATCCTCTTCTCTTGCAATAAACAAAGCAATATCACCAGGGATAAACTTGCAATCGCCACCAGGAATAATCAATTCATTTTCACGGTAAAGACCAACAACAAGAAAGGGAATGTCTATTTCTTTCAATGGTTTAAATGCATAAGGGTTTTTATCCTTTATTTTCAATCCTATAATTTTAACCTTTCCCTGTTCAAACTCCATCACATTTGTGGCAATTGGAATACGCACCAAATTAATAATCTCCCTCGCTGTCACCTTCTCCGGATTTATTACATAGGTTGCATTTATTCCGGAGGAACCCATGAGCACGCTATTTTCATAATATTGAGGGTCTCTCAATCTTACAATCTTATTTCGCACATGAAACAATCTATCAACCATTAAGGTGGCAATCATATTTACCCTATCATCATTTGTAGCCACCACTACAATATCTGCTTTTTCTATCTCCGCTTTTCTTAAAACAGAAAGAGATGTTCCATCACCTTGCACCACACCTACATCCAAATTATCACTGATATTTCTTATTTTTTCAGCATCAATATCTATCACCATTACATCTACATCTTCTTTCTCCAATGTCTTGGCTACATTATAGCCTACACTTCCTGCTCCTATGACAACTATATTAATCATTTCAGTTTCTCTCTCCACTCCTTCACTGTTTTCCTATAATCCTTACTACTAAATAATGCATTACCAGAAACAAATATATCTGCTCCACATTCACGCAACAACTTCACATTCAACCCATTGACACCACCATCTACCTCTATAAGAAAATTATAGTTATCTTTTCTTCTCATCTCATCTAATTCCTCTATCTTCCTGGATACATCTTTTATGAAGCTCTGTCCAGAAAAACCAGGATTAACAGTCATCACCAACACTACATCTACCTCATTAAGCACATACTCCAGAAGAGAGGGATGCGTGGCAGGATTTAGAGCCACGCCAGCTTTTGCTCCTGCGTTTTTCACTTCACTTATCATCCGATGCAGGTGCAGAGATACCTCTTGATGAACGGTAACTATATCTGCACCCGCATCAACAAAAACGGAGGCATATTTCTCTGGATTGGAGATCATCAGATGCACATCCAGGGGAAGATATGTAATTTTTTTTAAATTCTCCACAATAATAGGACCAAATGTGATATTTGGTACAAAATGTCCATCCATAACATCTATGTGTATCAAATCTACCCCTGCCTTCTCTAAAGCTTTTACTTCTTCTTCCAATCTTGTGATGTCTGCAGCCAGAATAGAAGGTGCAATAAGCGTTTTTCTTCTCATTTTTCCCCCACCCTTATTTTTCTAAATTCACCAAATAACTCTTCTAATATATCCTCCATTGTTATTATCCCTAAACATTTTTCGTTTTTTTTCACCACCGATAGATGCATCTTTCTGCTGTTCAAAAGTTTAAACGCCTCATCTGCAGATACACACGGGTCAATAAACAACGCTGGACGTGAAATCTCCTTTATACTTTTTTTCCTTTCTCCCTTCGCAAATTTTAACAAAAATAAGTCCTTCTGATACAAAATTCCTATAATATTTTCTTTAGTTCCCTCATAAACGGGTATGCGAGAATAGTAAATAGATTTTATCTTTTTTAAAACATCCTCCAAAGTTAAATGAGCAGAAAAGATCTTTACATCTTGAAGAGGTATCATAATATCTTTTACTTTCACCTCTTCCCATCGAAATGTCCGCTGAATCATCTCTTCCTCTTCTTTATCCACCACACCCGTGCCTCTTTCCCTCTTTACCAGCTCTTTAAATTCTTCCTCTCCTAATTTTAAAGGCTGCTCTTCCTTTTGTTTGGCCAGAATAACATCTATAACTTTGCTAAAAAAACAAAGAGCATATTTTACAGGACATATTAAATGTCCAAAATAATAAATAGGTTTAGCCACACGAGTGGAAATGAAAATATTACTTCTCATAGCAAGGGATTTAGGCGTCGTTTCACAAAATATTAAGAGAATAAGTGTCATCACTCCAATACTCAAAGCCACCGAAAAGCTCCCCCACATCTTCAAGAATATATCCGTAATTATACTGGATGCAACAATATTTACCGCATCAGTGCCCAAAAGTATGGTAACCAAAAGTTCTCTGGGATTCCGTAATAATCTTTCTACATATTTGTAACTCTCATTATAATGTTCCTCAATATACACCAGTTGAGTGGTCTGAAGAGAGAAGAGAGCTGTTTCACCGGCAGAGAAACAGGCAGAGGCAAAAATCAGAGCGAAAAAAACACAAATTTCAATAACCATTATTCTCTAAAGTGATTGTATCCTTTGTGAGCAATATTCAACCTTTGACCTTCTTCTGAAAATTCTATACCCTTTTCTGTTATCTCGCCGATTATTGTTATGGGAATACCCATAGAAGAAGAAATAGTATGAATATGTTCATACTGGTCGGGAGGTGCGGTAAACAAAAGTTCATAATCCTCGCCTCCAGTTAACAAATCTATTGTTTTTAATCCCCACCTTTTAGGTTCTGCACACAGTGGAATCTTTTCTATACAAATATGCATCCCTACTTTACTTTCCTCACAGATATGCAGAGCATCACTAATTATTCCATCACTGACATCTATCATAGAGGTAGCAACATCTATCAATTTTCTTCCTATATCTACTCTCGCCTCCGGAGCAAGATGTTTTTCTATTATCTTGTCATCTATTCCTTTTTTCAACAAAACCAATCCCATATAAGAGCCACCAATGCATCCTGTAATATAAATCCTATCACCAACTTTTGCCCCACTTCTCAAAATTGCCTTCCCTTTTTCTGTTTCACCTATAACCGTTATACTAATCATCAACTTCTCAGAGCAAGAAGTATCTCCACCGATAATATGAATAGAGAACTTCTCCGCTTCCTCAATAATACCTTCCACTATACACTGCAAATAATTTTGTTCAATACTTTTTGGTATGCACATACTGACTAAGGCATATAGGGGCACACCACCCATCGCTGCTACATCACTCACATTTACTGCCATACATTTTCTACCTAATTTATGTGGAGGATTAAGAGACTTCACAAAATGCACATCCTCTACCAAGACATCGGTTGTCAACAAAAAATCTTTTTTCTCGCCTTTTATTATTGCACAATCATCCCCTATTCCCAGAACCCCTTCTTTTTCCTTACACATCTTTCTCACTATATCTATAAAACCAAATTCCCCTAATTCTCTAATATTCATTCAACATCCTCAAAAATTCTTTTATCTTCCTTTCGTAACCTCTATTTGTAGGTATATAATAGTTAATTTTTTTGGGAATGTAAGCCTGCTTTACATACCCTTTATCAAAATCATGTGGATAGAGATAATGAGAATGAGGAATGTTCTTTAAATGACTCGGCACTTCCATTATAAGCCCTCCTTTTACATCTTTTAGCGCCTTTTCTATGGCCTTATAGGAAGCATTACTTTTGGGTGCAGTAGATAGATAGATGGTGCATTGGGCCAATGGTATTTTTCCTTCTGGCAATCCTATAGCCTCTACCGCTTTATATGTATTCACTGCCACAGACAGAGCTTGAGGGTCAGCATTACCTATATCTTCCGAAGATAAGATAATCAATCTGCGGGCGATAAACAAGGGATCTTCTCCTCCCTTGAGCATGCGCGCCAACCAATACAATGAAGCATCTACATCACTTCCCCTTACACTCTTTATGAATGCACTGATTATATCGTAATGTTCTTCTATCTTATCATATTTAATATTTACACCAAGTAATTTGTTTACTTCATCTTTAGTTATATATGCCTTGTTGGATAAAAGCTCCACACTATTCAATAACCTTCGCCCATCACCGCAAGCAGAGTAAAACAGTAATTTTCTGGCTTCATCATCTATTCTCTTTTTTAAAAAAATCAATGCTTTGTCCAATATTATATTTAACTCATTAAAGGATAAAGCCTTAAACTCATAGATAAGACTGCGGGAACGAAAGGCTTTGGTTAATGTAAATGAAGGATTCTCTGTTGATGTTCCCACCACTACAATTTCTCCTTTTTCCATAAGTGGAAGCAATACTTCCTGCTGAATACGGTTCAATCTATGAATCTCATCTATTAATAAAAGAATGGGTCTTTTCTTTATAGTTTTGAGATTTTTTCTTAAATCCCCCACTGTAAATCCACTGGCATTCATAGAAAGGAGTAAATACTTATGTGTATGAGCAAAAATGTGGGCATAAGCTGTTTTTCCAACCCCCGGTGGCCCAAAAAAGATAAGAGAAAATGGAATCTTTTCCACTTCTAATAAACGAGACAAAGCATCTCTTATATCTGTTTGACCTACAAAATCCTCCATATCCTTAGGCCTTAACATATAAGACAATGGTTCATTCATCATTCAAAAATTCTCTTAATTTAAGTGCATTTTTAGGAGCATAGCCCCGAAAATCGTTGTTGAAATAAACATAAACATCCTTTTCTTTATTTAACTGCTTCTTTACAAACAATGTCCAGCTATACAACTCATCATCCGAATAAGAAGAGGCATACATTTTCTGCGGTCCATGTAAACGAATATAGACAAAATCTGCCGTAATCCAATATATAGTCTCTATTTTCTTCATATGAGAAATACAAAAAGCAACATTATACTTACATAAAATATTGTATGTTTCCTCTGTAAACCAACTTTTATCTCTAAATTCAATACTAAACCGATAATGACCTGGTAAAGCTTTACAAAAATCCAAAAGCAAGCTCTTATTAAATCTTATATTGGGAGGTAGCTGAAATAAAAAGACACCTAATTTTTGTCCTAATGGTTTTAGAATATGCAAAAACAGATAAACTCCCTTTTCTGTATTTTTGAGTAGTCTTTGATGAGTAATCTCTCTGTAAATTTTCGCACTATATACAAAACCATCAGGCACACGCTGAATCCACCCTTTCACAGTCTTGGCTTTAGGCAGATGATAAAAAGTAGAATTAAGTTCCACTGTATTAAATATGCCGGCATAATAAGGAAGCCACTCGTATGTCTCCAGTTTGGACGGATAAAAAATGCCTCTCCATCCTTTGTAAAAAAAGCCTGATGTTCCTATATACAATCTATTACTCATCCGCTAAAAATTTACAGAAAAATAGCCCGATTTCAATAAAACACCTATTTACTTACAATTTCTACAAAGACCTCTTCCAAACCCTTCTTGATAGATTCTATATTCAGTATCTCCATATTGTTCTGTTTTAATGTTTCTAATTCATCTACAAGTTTATCTTTATCTACTATTTTGTTCTGTATGTCACCTTTATCTTTATGTGTAACCTTAAAACCTCTTACGGTTAAGGCTTGTATCTCTTTTCTGTCCATCAAAGAAACCAACTCTCCCTTATTTATGATACCAACCCTATCGCACAGTTCTTCCACATCCGGTATGATGTGAGATGAGAAGAAAACTGTTTTGCCTTCATCTTTTAAATCCTTAATAATCTTCTTTAAGATAAATCTGCCCATCGGATCCAATCCACTCATAGGCTCATCCAGAATAAGAATATCGGGATTGTGTATAATAGCCATAACAAATCCTAACCTCTGTATCATGCCTTTGCTATACTTTCTCACCTGCTTGTCTGCTACATCTAACAGCTCAAAAGTTTTTAACAGCTTCTCTTCTCTTTTACTATCATAAGCATTGTGCATCTTTCCTGCAAATCTCAATAACTCTCTTCCTGTTAAAAAATCAAAATAGGCAGGGTGCTCGGGCAGAAATCCTATAGATTCTCTGGACTTAGGATTTAAAGAAGATATACCATTTATCAAAACTTCGCCCTTATCTGCCCTTATTAAATCAACCATAATCTTTATAGTGGTGGTTTTACCTGCTCCATTTGGCCCCAAAAAACCAAATATCTCTCCCTGTTTAATATTTAAAGACAACCCCTTCAGAGCTCTTGTAATCTTTCCTTTTGTCAAGCAATTCATGAAGTGAATTGTCTTATAATTTTTAACAATTCCTCTTATTTCTATCATTTAAAATCCCTATAAGTGAATTTACTGGTAGTTCTTATTTTACCATCTTCATCTATATAAAAATTTCCACCATAAGGGTCTTGAGGTATCTTTTTTAAAATATTATATTTTACAAGCTCACCTATATCCTTAGGTAATTGTTTATATCTTTTCTTAAATTCCTCCATTGCCGTTTCAATTTTTTCTATACTTAGCAAAGCGGTCAATCTCTTTTTGTATATCTCTTTAATACGCTCATCTTTAGTATTGTTTATCATATACTTTAAAAATGTAATGCCTAATT
>JAGGSB010000012.1 GCA_021159305.1 Deltaproteobacteria bacterium
CACAATTTTTAATGAAATTGGAATGCAAGGTTCCATTTTGTCATTCACAATTTTTAATGAAATTGGAATGCAAGGTTCCATTTTGTCATTCACAATTCCATTAACTTACTTTGCCATCTGGTAATCTTTCTTTTTAATTCCGCCGGATTTAACTGGTTGTATTCGGCTTTGAGCTTTTCTTTAGCTTTAACAGCTACATAAGAAGAATCGAGCACCCTTTGGTATGGTGTTTTTGCCTTATCATAAAAATTCTAAGAGAATTTTTACGGCAAATCGCAGATTTGTCATATCTCTTTATTACCTTACTACCTATTCTTGTCTTTTCAGTTAACTTCATTACAGGCTGGAAGAAATTCGTATATAGTCTTAATACTTGATACAATTAGTAAAGGTTTTACATTTCGTTGATTATCAATAATAATATTCAAATAATCATTCAAAATAGATTCTAAATTTTTACCATAAAGAGTATCAATATGTAAAAAGCTCAATAAATCTGGTATAGGGTTACTGCTCCTTAACTCTTCTTTCTTAATTATTTTTAATGCATTTTGATAATTTAACATATATAACTAACTCTCAACTAACAATTGCAACACTTAACAGTTGAACTATGCGGTGCTGCTTTTTTGCGTCTGCACCAGTGATTTGTTATATACTTCAATAGATTACATACCTGCCAATTTGTAATAAATTTCTCCAGTCTGAGAAGCGTGTCTTCGCTTAATATAAATTATATCATTTAGAGTAATCCGACCATCCAATATTTGCATTAAATCTAGGCCATCCATTAGGATCATAGATTTTGTTGTCGGATTTTGTGTTTCAGTGCATTCATTTGAGTACCCCCCAGTGAAACATACAATCCCTCAAAGTCAAGCAAAGCAATGCCACCCCACCCCCGCCTCGCTAGGATAGCTCCCCATCTCGCCCGTGTAGTAGTGAAACTTACTGCATAGGGCAAGGGGGAGGAACTTGAAGAAGTGGATAGCGTAAAGCGGATACGGATAGTGCACCGTCCATCGTAAAATCCTGAGAAATCCAGAGGCTAAATTTTCTTTTTATGTTTTTAGTAGTTGTTTTAGTTTTGATACTTCCTGATGGTTTAGCTTCCGCCATTTACCTGTTCTAAGATTTCCTAAATTCAAACTCGCATATTCAACACGCTTAAGCCTTAAAACCTTATAACCTATCTTTTCAAACATCCGTCTAATCTGCCTATTCCGACCCTCATGTAATTTTACCTCAATATAATGACAATCACCGGTTACCTTTATAATCTTTGCCTGACAGGGTTTAGTTCTTCTACCATCCAACATAATGCCACTGCGAAAACGATTAAGATCATTAGTTTCTATTAAACCATCAATTAAAACCCTATAAACTTTTTTTATCTCAAAACAAGGATGAGTTAATCTATAAGTCAAATCACCATCATTTGTCATTAAGATTAAACCTTCTGAATCATAATCCAGACGACCAACAGGATAAACCCGCTCTTCAATTGTTAACAAATCCATAACTGTTCTGCGATTTTTTTCGTCTTTTACTGTGGTTATACAACCCCGAGGTTTATTCAACAAAATGTAGATATTGTCTTTTTTTATCTTTAGAACTCTACTCTTATATTCAACAATATCTTTCTTTTCATCTATGATTTTACCCATTGTAGTGCAAACTTTACTGTTTACCTTTATTAAACCATCTTCAATCAATTGATCACTTTTTCTTCTTGAAGCCAATCCTGTCATTGCCAGAAATCTATTCAAACGTATCATAATGCGATGTTCCCCTGCATCTAAAGCCTATAGGATTTCTTGCTGTATTTTAACACCTTACAGTAGAAAATGCTGGTGCCGGGAGCGGGACTTGAACCCGCACGAGACAAAGTCTCAAGGGATTTTAAGTCCCTTGCGTCTACCAATTCCGCCATCCCGGCTCTTCTACAGGAGGCGGCGCCCGGATTCGAACCGGGGATCAGGGTTTTGCAGACCCGTGCCTTACCACTTGGCTACGCCGCCAATAGAGCGGGAAACGGGACTCGAACCCGCGACCCCGACCTTGGCAAGGTCGTGCTCTACCAACTGAGCTATTCCCGCATTGTATTCTTAATATATTCAAGCAAATTTGTTTGTCAAGCAATCCTGTTTGAGGAGTAACGCTTATCACTCCACCCTAACAACACTTAAATACCTAACTCTCAAGCAAGACAAATAAATCACTATACACCGGTAAAAAGACATATTAAGGCATGTTTAAAAACACAAAAACACACCTCAAAACCCTCTTAAAACCCGCTCTAAAATTCTCAAACTAATTGACACAAATTCTCAAACCTCGTGAACAACAAAATTTGCAGGTTTGCTTGCAAATGTCAGAACATTTGTCAACCATTAACAACTTGCATTAAAAAAACTTTCATAATATAATTAAAATTAAGTAATCTTATATAAGGAGGGGTTATGGCTATTGCAAAAGCAGTAAGAGAAGACACGGTTAATTGGAAGCGTCATTATACAGCATGGGGAGCGTGCTTATTCATATTAGGACTTATGATCGCTTTCATCCTTATTATGACAGGTGGTGAAGAGATTGCTCATGTTCTTCATGGAGAGCTGGGTATAACTGCACCCCAAAGTTCTCTATTTCAATCATCCAATCTTGGTATGAGTCTTTTGGTTTCAGGAATAATATTTGGGGTAATCTGTGCAATAATAGCAACACTGAAAAAAAGAAACTTATGGATGTGGTTGGGAGCAGGATTCTGGCTTCAGATAGTAGGTTTGATTATTGTGGTTCTGCTTCCCAAAAAAGGTTAAGTCTCAATAAAGGCTTATTTTATTTTGCCACTTGAGGCTATATCATGTTCCTATTTCCCAGGAGGAGAGGTATTTTTCCTGCTCCTCCGTTAAACTGTCATAGGAAACATTCATTGCATTCAGTTTTAGTTGTGCTACTTTTTCATCAATATCGGATGGAACAGGATAAACCTTTTTTTCTAACCTTTCACCTGATTTTGCTAAAAATTCTGCACATAAGGCTTGATTGGCAAAACTCATATCCATAACAGCGGAGGGATGTCCTTCAGCCGCAGCTAAATTCACCAATCTTCCTTCACTTAAGAGGTATATTTTCTTGTTGGACGGTAATGTATACTCATCAACAAATTCTCTAATCTTTTTAAATCCGATTGCTTTTTCTTTTAGTCCTCGCGCATCTATTTCCACATCAAAATGCCCTGCATTGGCTAAAATCGCTCCATCTTTCATCAACTCAAAGTGTTCCTTAGTAATCACATTAGTATCTCCTGTTACGGTGCAGAAAAAGTCACCAATTTTAGCCGCCTCTGCAATTGGCATAACCCTGAAACCATCCATTACAGCTTCTAATGCATTTAATGCATTTACTTCAGTAACAATAACATTTGCTCCCAACCCTTGCGCTCTTTTCGCTACACCCTTACCACACCAACCATATCCGCACACAACAAAGGCGGAACCTGCAATCAATCTGTTTGTTGCTCTGATAATACCATCCATTGCGCTTTGTCCTGTACCATAGCGGTTGTCAAAAAGATGTTTTGTATTAGCATCGTTTACTGCTATCAAAGGAAATAAAAGCAGACCTTTTTTTTCTAAACTTCTTAACCTAATAACTCCTGTTGTCGTTTCTTCTGAACCGCCCAGCATGTTATCTGCTAGGTCTTTTCTTTCCCTATGTATGACAGAGGTAAGATCTGCCCCATCGTCCATTGTAATATGCGGCTTTCTATCCAGAGTTTCGTTTATATGATTGTAATATGTATCTCTATCTTCCTCTCTTACGGCAAAAACAGCAACTCCATTCTTTACTAAAGCTGCCGTTACATCATCCTGAGTAGAAAGCGGGTTAGAAGCACACAGGTAAACCTCTGCCCCTCCGGCTTTCAAGGTGAGAGCCAGATTTGCCGTCTCGGTAGTCACATGCAGGCAAGCTGAAATACGCAAACCAGATAGTGGTTTTTCCTTCTGAAAACGCTCTTTTATTAATCTCAACACCCCCATTTCTTTT